>JANYLE010000239.1 GCA_025363795.1 Mariniphaga sp.
AAAAATATTAAAATCAGGATTCCAAATATGTTTTTCGTCATACGTCTTTCGTTTAAAAATTAATAGCAACATTAAATCCCATCACCATATTTTGGCTTCCCAAATATAATGGCATAGGCTCAATCCTCATAGAGAGGTCATCGCTGATGTCGAAATCAAATAGATTCGCATCGACACTGGCATCGATAATGCTCAAAACATGGAGCGCTGCAATACCTATGATCGTTAAATCCCGATTCCGCCGGAAATAATCTTTTCCACTCTTTAATTGCTCAGAAATGAATTTAAAGGTAGTCGCATTGTCGAGGTTAATCGACGGATTTTTAATCAGATTATCGAGAAATTTCCGTTCCTCAAGCTTCAGATCTGCAGCACTGCTATGTAGCGCAACTATCCGGTAACCTTGAAAGTAATCCTTATATTGGTTATTATTCCAACCTAAAACGTATATCAATCCTGCGTAACCACCATAAACAATCGGAAGTTTCCAGTACTTCTTATTGTAAATCTGACCTAAACCCGGGAAAAGTGCAGCATAAATCGACGCTTTTTTAGGAGAGCGCACCTCTTTTTTAACGGGCGCTTTTACCTGTAAACTATCGTTCGAAATGTTTATCTGCTGTGCTTGTACTGCCAGATTTCCGGTAAGTATAACAAAAAAAATCGTAAATCCTGCAATAAAGGTTTTCAAAATGCCAAATTTAGCTGATTTTCATGAATTCAGTTTGTCAAATATCCCAATTATCCGCTCCAGATCTTTAGGATCGCTGAAAGGAATTTCAATTTTTCCTTTGCCAAGTTCATTTATTTTCAAAACCACCCCGGCATCGAAATACTTGGTAAGGTGATTTTTTAAATCACGGTACTCATCAGGGAAAGGGGTTGTTTTCTTAACGGGTGTACCTTCTCCATCCTCTGAGCTTATTTTTCGTACAATTTCCTCGGTTTTCCGAACCGAAAAATCGTATTTGACTACCTGACGATAAACCATGATCTGAGTTTCGGGCTCCTGAATATTAATCAGTGCCCGCGCATGACCCATGGTAATCTCCTGTTCACGGATTGCTTTCTGTATTACAGCTGGCAGCCGGAGTAACCGGAGGTAGTTGGAGATCGTCGAGCGTTTTTTTCCAACTTTATCACTCAACAACTCCTGAGTCAGTTTACATTCGTCAATCAGTCTTTGATAACTTAAAGCAATTTCAATAGCATCGAGATCTTCGCGTTGGATATTCTCAACCAATGCCATTTCAAGCATTGTTTCGTCGCCAGCCTCTCTGATAAATGAAGGGATGGTTGTTAAACCTGCTATTTTAGCTGCTCTGAACCGACGTTCACCTGCAATAATCTGGTATCTTTTATCACCAAGCTTTCGCAAAGTAATTGGCTGGATTATACCGAGTTCCTTGATCGATATCGCCAGATCCTGAAGCGCTTCCTCGTCAAAATGAATACGTGGTTGAAACGGGTTGGCCTCAATTTCGTTAACTGCTACTTCATTCGAAACGGGAGTGTGGTTTAGTGTCTCACTACCTTCAATTAATGCCCCGAGGCCTCTGCCAAGCGCGTTTCGTTTAATCATGATTCAGAAATATTTTAATTCAAATTATTGTTCGATAATCTCTTTGTGATCAATCTTGGTCTTGTCGTTGTTTTGAAGCAATTCGCGTGCAAGCGAAAGATAGGACTGTGCCCCTTTTGAGTTGACGTCATATTCTATTGCAGGAACTCCGTAGCTTGGAGCTTCCGAAAGCCTGATATTACGCGTTATAACAGTTTCAAAAACCATCTCCTGAAAATGACGTTTGACCTCTTCGTAAACCTGATTCGATAGGTTAAGTCTTGCATCGTACATCGTGAGAAGGAAACCTTCGATCTGGAGTTCAGGATTGAGCCTGCTTTGAATTATTTTAATCGTGTTGAGCAGTTTCCCTAACCCTTCGAGCGCAAAATATTCGCATTGAACTGGAATAATCACCGAATCAGCAGCAGTTAAAGCGTTGACTGTAATAAGTCCGAGTGAAGGTGAACAGTCGATCAAAATGAAATCATAGTCTTGTGATACTTTATCAATCACCTGTTTCAGAACTCTTTCCCGGTTGGGAAGATTCAACATCTCAATCTCAGCCCCGACAAGGTCGATATGAGAAGGCAAAAGATCAAAATTAGGGGTGTTGGTGTTCAGAATGATAGTTCTGGGATCAACATCATCAACAACGCATTCGTAAATACTTGTTTTAACATTTCGGACATCAAACCCAACTCCTGAAGTAGCATTAGCCTGTGGATCAGCATCAATTAATAAAACTCGATGCTCAAGAACCGCAAGACTGGCAGCAAGATTAATCGCTGTTGTTGTTTTGCCTACACCACCTTTTTGGTTTGCTATCGCAATCACCTTTCCCATTATTTTCAATTTAAAATGACAGGCTCAAAATTAACATTTTAAGCCGAATCAGCCGCTTCTCTGGTCGAAATGGCTGGTTTTGGTTGTTGAAAAGGCAAAATTATCAACATTTTTTAATTTCTGCCTTTTGTAAAGATAAGAAAAGCAATGAGATGTACTTCCTGCTCATTCCGGTTGGCGTTGATATTTTTTCAGCTTGCCAAAACTGAAGACAAAACCGATTTTTTTGTGGCTGCTATTAAGTTGTACCTAATCAGCCATTAAGCCTCATTGGGACATTGCCTTGATCTAATAAATTAAGGGTTTTCAGCTCCTTAAAAGTGGAGGAAAGGATTAAATAGGGTCAACATCGATGGCAATCTGTATTGTTTTGTTCCCTTCGTGCAACCTGACATGGTCGATGATTTCCTGCATTTGCCTTTTGGCGTGCACCGCGGAGATCTCACGTTCAATCTTTATCCAAAGTTGTTTGATATATAACGTTTTGATCCGGCTGATCACCGGATATTCAGGTCCAAGTATGCGCGCACCAAACCTTTCACGCAAATTGTAGGCTAAATCCTGGGCGATCCGGTCCAATTCATTTCTTTCTCGGTGCTTCAGGGTTATTCCAATCATTCTGAAAAATGGCGGATATTTAAAGAATTTTCTTTCGGCAATCTGTCCTTTGTACATCGCCTCATAGTCATTGTTAATCACGTTGATTATGATGGGATGAGTTGTCTCCGAGGTCTGAATAATCACCTTCCCCCGTTTATTCTTACGACCGGCGCGTCCTCCAACCTGTGCCATCATCTGATAGCTTCGTTCGTAAGCCCTGAAATCAGGTTGATTCAATAAGTTATCGGCATTGAGGATGCCTACAATACTAACATTTTCGAAATCAAGTCCTTTGGTAACCATTTGCGTACCAATTAAGATGTCGATTTCCCTTTTTTCGAGGGCACTAATGATTTTCTCGAATCCTCTTTTCGACCTTGTTGTATCCAGATCCATCCTTTCAATCTTTGCATCAGGGAAGATGACCTGTAAATCTTCTTCCACTTTTTCGGTACCAAATCCTTTATTGGTCAGTTCCTTGCTTCCGCAAGCATTACAGGTTGCAGGATGGGTAATTGAGTAACCGCAATAATGACAGACCAGCGAATTATTGTGTTTATGGTAAGTTAGACTTACGTCACATGAGGTGCATTTAGGAACCCAACCGCACATTTTGCATTCGATAAAGGGCGAAAAACCACGACGGTTCTGGAAAAGGATTACCTGCTCCTTTCGCTCAAGCGCCCCCGTGATTTCCGTAAACAATAAAGGGGTCAGGTGCGAATTCATTTGCTTTCGGCGGTAGGCGTCCTTGAAATCTGCGGTAAGGATCTCGGGCATCTCCATATTCAAATGCCTTTCGTTTAAGGTTACAAATCCGTATTTCCCCGATTTGGCATTGTAATATGTTTCAACCGAAGGGGTAGCGGTTCCGAGTAAAACAGGTACTTCCCGAAGATGGCCGAGAATAATGGCCGCATCTCTGGCATGGTAGCGTGGTGAAGGATTCACTTGTTTATAACTGTTTTCGTGTTCTTCGTCAACAACGATCAGACCAAGATTTTGAAAAGGAAGGAATAGGGCGGATCGTGTCCCTACAATCAATTGGTATTTGGAAATATGGCCGGAATCTTTACCTGCATTCCCAAAGTTTAAAACGTTATTCCATATCTCGACACGCTCAGCATCATTGAATTTAGAATGATATATGCCGGCTTTATCTCCAAATACTTTGGTTAAACGTCCAATGATCTGGGTACTTAGCCCAATTTCCGGCAACAAATAGAGTACTTGTTTTCCTTCGTCGAGACACTCTTTGATTAATTGGATATAGATTTCTGTCTTCCCACTCGAAGTAACCCCATGAAGTAGGGTGACATTAATACTTTTAAACGATTGTTTGATCTGGTCCAATGCCGTGGTTTGTGCAGGACTCAATTCTGAAACCTCTTTTATTTCACCTTTATAAGAAGCCAGCCGATCGACCTTCTGATCCTTAAGCAAAAGGATATTCTTTTTTAATAGGCCGCTAAGCACGGCAGCACTAATCCCGGTTGACTGAAGCAATTCCTTTTTTGTGACAATCGTTTTCCCATCCTTATTTAATATTCCGGACAGTTCGAGATAGCTGGTTAACAACTGTTGCTGCAACGGAGTTTTTCTTAATAAATCGAGTGCCAGATGGATCGACTTTTCGGTCGAAAGACGTTCCGATAGTTCAATAACCGATTCTGTTTTAAGCCGGTAATTCTCTTTCATCTCCTCTTCAACCGAAACTGCCCCTTTCCCCAACAGCTCTTTAATGACCGCAATTGAGCTCTTTTTTAAGACTGAATTGTTCAGTTCCGCAATCGAAAGACTCCGCTTTTCGCGGATAACATCAAATAGAAGTTGCTCACGCGGTGTGAGCAGATTGTCCGTTTGCTCAATGAAGTCGTTGTTGTAATTAATTCTGGTTTCACTCTCAAGCTTTAGTCCCGAAGGCAGGGCGGCTTTCAGCACTTCGCCAATTGTGCAATGGTAATATCCCGCAATCCATTCCCAGAATGGGAAACAGGACGGGTGAATAACAGGAACTGTATCAATCAGGTATTCAATTGACTTTGTTTCGTATCCTTCAGGTTTTCGTTCGTGGATTTCGTGAACTAATGCCGAATAGAATTTCTTTACCCCAAATTGGACAATCACCCT
This sequence comes from Mariniphaga sp., assembly GCA_025363795.1. GTDB lineage: Bacteria > Bacteroidota > Bacteroidia > Bacteroidales > Prolixibacteraceae > JAAFHB01. The sequence continues at coordinate 5,138 of JANYLE010000239.1, forward strand.
TGTTCCAGGCAAAACCTTATCATTTAGTTCGTCCGGAATGTTGTAAGTGAAATATCCTGCTACGGGCAAGGGAAGAATTACATCGGCATATTGGCGCGTGATTGGATTCATTGAAGAAAATAAGGTACCTACAAATCTACTCACTTTCGAAGCAAGTATAACTATTTATGTTGTCGAAATCTGGTATGACTGCAGGAAAATCGGACATCGGAACTGCTGGGATGAGACTTCTTCTGCTAATTGCCGAATGACTTAGGACTAAAAATGTGATGCTTAAACTGCCAAGTGCAAAGCGATTTATTCTATTATATGCTGTAAAAATGAGAAGGATTCCGGATAAGGCGGGTGGGTTGATTTCGAATTGTTATAGATGTCAAATTTAACTTAGGTGGTGCATTTGGATCAATGCTTTGAAAATTTAGTTAATTAGCGATTGAAAAACTAACTAATGCGATAACCTGAAGTGCTGTGCGGCGGTTTGAATCTTTTGGTTCATAGGATTTCCGATTTATAAAAAGCGGTTGTATTCGCTCAGAAAATCAGCAACTTTTTCAGGAACCAATCCTTCGAGGGATTCTCTTTTTGCCAGTTTGCATCTGATTTCGGTCGCTGAAATATCAATTAGCGGTGCCGCGATAATAGTTGTATTGGGTAATTGTGCTAAATGATCCGTTGGAAATCCGGGTCGTGGATAGACAATCAAACTGTAATCATCGATAATCCTTTGGTATTGACGCCATTTATGAAATATCGCAAAATTATCGCCGCCAATCAGCAGCACAAATTGATGTTGTGGGTAACTGACCCTTAGTTTGTCGAGGGTGTTGATGGTAAAAGAGGGGAGAGACAGCTGGAATTCGAAGTTGCTCGCTTTCATTTGAGGTTCATTTTCGATAGCCAATGTCACCATCTTCAACCGATCGTTTTCGGGGAACAAATCACCGTTGGTTTTCAATGGATTTTGAGGTGAGACAAGAAACCATAACTCATCGGCTGCTCCTTGTTGAAGCACTTCGTGAGCAATGGCCAGATGGCCGTTATGGATTGGATTAAATGATCCTGAAAAGATGGCGATTCTCATTTCGGCCTCAATTATGTTTCAAATTAAATTTTCAAATCGATTTGCAGTTGGTGGTTAGCAACTTACTGCAAATTAGAGTTTAATTGCAGTTCTTCCAATCCGGACTTTTTTCGAGAAATTGCCTCACTTTATCTTCTGCTTCACGAAAGGCATCGTCGAGCCGGTCGTTGATAATGATGATATCGAACAAATTGGCGTAACTCAACTCGTGTTCTGCTTTTGCAATGCGGCTTTTGATTACCTCGATATGATCAGTCGATCTGGCAATGAGCCTGTTCTCCAATTCCTGGATCGATGGTGGCTGAATAAACACAGCGAGTGCTTTTTCGCGGTAATATTTTTTGATATTGCTTCCACCAACTACATCGACATCGAAAAGGATATTCTGTCCATTTTTACAGATCCTGTCTACCTCGCTTTTAAGTGTTCCGTACAAACAACCGGGGTAAACTTCTTCCCATTCAAGGAATTCGTCATGATCAATTCTACTCCTGAAATCTTCGGGACTTAAAAAATAGTAATCCTTGCCATCTTGTTCTGCGCCACGCGGTTTTCGGGTTGTGGCCGAAATCGAAAACCCGAAATTAAGATCAAGCGATAGCAGGTGTTTTACGATCGTTGTTTTGCCTGCCCCCGATGGTGCAGAGAAAATGACCAGTTTGCCTTCTTTCATGAAATAAAACAGTTTGAGAACGAACCCTGTAAGGTTAAGAAATGTAAAAAATTATAATGCATTAAGTAATTGCTCCTTGATTCGCTCCAACGCATCTTTCATACCGATCACAAGCTTCTGTATTTCGGTGTGATTAGCTTTCGATCCGAGCGTATTGATCTCGCGACCAATTTCCTGGGCGATAAATCCAAGCTTCTTGCCTACAGGCTCGTCGAGTTCAAGCGTTTCGAGAAAATAAGAACAATGGTTACTTAAACGTACTTTTTCTTCGTTGAAATCGAGTTTTTCAAGATAAAAGATCATCTCTTGTTCAAGGCGGTTATTGTCTACTCCGTCGGGTGATGAAAGCTCTTTTAACCCATCCATGATCCGGTCTTTTACTTTATCTGTCCGCTCCTGTTCGTAAGGTTTGATCTGCTCAAGCAGGCTGGTGATTGCGTTTAGATTGATGATCGTGTCGTTATATAACGATAATCCTTCCTGTAACCTGAAAACGTCCAGCGCTTTGAGTGCTTCACGGATGGCCGCCAGGATGATCTTCCATTCATTTTCGTCGAGTTCCTCGCGTGAAGTTTTCACGACTTCGGGCAACTGCATGACCATCTGCAATGTTAGCTCGTTGACAGGAAGGCCGAGCTCCGCACTGATTTCCGAAAGCTGATTGAAATAATTTTTCACCACCGAACTGTTGATGGCACTGTTGCTGTCAACTCCCAATGATTCGGTGTAGAGGCTCAAATCAACTTTTCCTCGGATTAGCTTATCCGATATTTCGCGCCTGATCTCTATCTCCTTATCCCGGTAGACGCCCGGAATTCTGGTGTTGACATCCAGCTGTTTGCTGTTGAGTGATTTGACTTCAATGGTGACTTTTTTCTGGGCCAGCTCGCATTCGGCTTTCCCGTAACCTGTCATAGATCTGATCATCTGATAAAATTTTGGAACAAATTTAACCTTTTAATCCGAACGGGAGAAAATTATGATCTTAAATCAAAATAGCCCGGGGCAAACATTGATGTTATGTTGCCCTGGGCTATTCCAATTTTATAATTTCAATACTGAAAATTAGTTGCTAATCTGCAACCTCAATCTTTACAAATTACGGTGTTCGCATTTTCGCAAATTATCCAATTAAACTATTATTTAATGTAGACCGGATAATCTGTGTATCCTTTCTCACCGGGTGAATAGAACGTATTGGCATCCAGATTGTCAGCCAACGGCCATCCGTTTTTAAATCGCTCCACAAGATCCGGATTATTAATAAACTGCCTTCCAAATCCAACCATATCTGTAAACCCGCTGTCAATATCTTTTTCAGCAGTTGCCAGGTTATAACCCCCGGTCAGAATCATGGTATGACGGAACTTTTCGTGGATTGTTTTTTTGATGCTAAACGGAACCGGCGGAGCACCCATTGCACTGTGATCAACCAGATGGATATAGACAATCCCTCTGTTGTTAAGCTGTTCTGCCAGGTAGGTGTAAGTTGCCTCAATCTCAGGATAGTGCGGCATGTCGCTAGCAACGCCAAAAGGGGAGAGGCGGATAGCTGTTTTCTCCTTGCCGATCGCTTTGCTGACTGCATCAACCACTTCCAATACAAAGCGGCAGCGATTTTCTATACTACCTCCATAGTTGTCGGTACGGTGATTACTTATTGGAGAAAGGAATTGTTCCAAAAGATATCCGTTGGCTCCATGTAATTCTACACCATCAAATCCCGCTTTGTCGGCAAGGATAGCTGAGTTCTCGAATTCGAAAATTGCATGTTTTAGTTCTTCCGGAGACATTGCCTTTGGTACCGGAAAATCCTGCATCCCGTCGGCATCCGTCCACATTTGTCCGGCAGCTTTGACAGCAGACGGTGCAAGAACGACAGAACATGCGGGTAGATTTGAAGAATGGCCTATCCTGCCGGTGTGCATGAGCTGGACGAAAATTTTTCCACCTTTGGCATGAACCGCTTTTGTTACTTTTTCCCAGCCTGCAACATGATCGTTGTTGTAGAGTCCTGGTATCCTACAGTATCCAAGCCCGTTTGGCGAAGGTGAAGTCCCTTCAGTAATAATTAGTCCTACTCCTGCACGTTGTGCGTAGTAAGTTGCCATCAGGTCATTGGGGATGTTACCGATAGCCCTTGAGCGTGTCATCGGAGCCATCACAATCCTGTTATTTAATTCATTTGCACCTAAAGTGTATTTTGAGAATATTTTTGATAATTGCATAGAAATTGTGTTAATGTTCAATATAATGGTACAACAGTCGAACGGGGGTTTTGTTTGCATTGTTCGTGCAGGGCAATGACAATTAACATATATTTAATGGTTGCAATAGTCATTGAACCCTTCGTTATAGTTTGGTTCACCTGCTTTTGCGTTTTGTTTCCCTTCATATTGCAGAAAGCCTGCAACAATGTTCATTCGAACATGATGCAGGCTCCAATACTGTTATAGCCAACTATGACTATTTGGGATGAGAGTAGTTGATTTTAACCATCTGATATTTAAAGTTTAACCTGGATTTTTTTCCCGGAATATGCAATGGTCTTGTCAATTGTTGTACTTATTTCAACGCCGGTACCAATTCCTGGTTTTACCAAAACCACATTGAATTTACGATCATTCAACATCCCTTTAAAGGTGCCTTTGCGATCGCCAACCGTCAGTGTTTTGTTCTTATCGCTCCATTGGAAATCGATGGTCGCAAACTGTCCCTTTTCGTAGTTATAGTTGTCGTTCTCATCTTCGTACAATACAAATTCTCCGTTGGCACCCGGATAAATCCGGAGTTCGATCACATCTGCAGGTTTCTCGGTGGCATATTGCAGAAATGAACCCATTGGAACAATTGACCCTGCCTTGATGTAAAGCGGAATGGTCTCGATAGGTGCTTGCGCAACAATGGTTTGTCCTCCGTTCATTGTTTTGCCTGTCCAGAAATCATACCAGACGGTTGAATTTGGAAGGTATACATTTCTGGTTTTCTCCGCTGGCACGTTTTTTTCCAGGCTGTACATGCGCTCAGTTACCGGGCTAACGAGGAAAGCAGGGCCGAACATATATTGATCTGGAATGGCATTAATTCCCTTATCGTTTCTGAAATCAAAGGCAAGTGAACGCATTATCGTGTAGCCTTCATTTGTCACTTTCCACGAAAGTGAGTAGATATAGGGGAGAAGACGGTATCTTAAATTATCATAGTTCAGCAGGATGCTTTTGGTTTTTGCGTCCCAGTTATCCGAAAATAAGGCACGTTCACCTTTCCCGTGAATCCTGAATATAGGGCTGAATGTTCCAAATTGAAACCACCGTGTAAATAGTTCTTTGAAGACGGGTTGAGACCAATCGGGAGCTGTCCAGTTGTAATGATATCCTCCAATATCGGAAGTCCAGTAAGGAATTCCAGATGCGCAGGCATTAATTCCCTGTGGTACCTGACTTTTATAGGCTTTCCAGGAACAACTAATATCTGAAGACCATAAAGTCGCCGCATTTCGCTGTGCTCCTGCAAATGATTGACGGATAAGGAAAAATGCCCGTTTACCTTTAATGTCTTTTCTCCAGTTTTTATATAATCCTTCGGAGTGCATTAACGAATAAGTATTGAAAAAATCGATCCCTTTTCCCAGGGCAAAATTACTTTGTCGTCTTGCATCGAGCAATGTGCCATTGTCAGGTTCGCATTGGTCAACCCACCAGGCATCCCAGCCGTGAGGTGCGATCAGACTATCCTTTGCCTGTTTCCAGTACATATCCCGAGCTTTTGAACTATGTGCATCGTAATAATTATCAAAGGTATGGGTCATTACATTATCCCATAGGATGTCGGTAAGATTGCCGGCTTTGTCCATGGCATCATAGTTCTTAGTCCCTTTTGCAAAAACCGGCCAGATGGATATCATTGCATGAAAATTCGCTTTGTGCAGTTCATCCACCATTTTTTTTGGGTCGGGATACCTTTCGGGCCACATCACATGTGATCCAATAACATTGGGTTCCCAGTAAAACCAATCCTGGACGATACAGTCAACCGGAATTTTCCCGCTGCGATATTTGTCCTTTACGGATAATACTTCTGCCTGACTTTTATACCTGTCCTGTGACTGAAATAAACCAAAGGCCCATTTACCAAACATGGGTGCTGCTCCTGTCGCGTTACGGTATGATGCGATGATCTGGTCAAACTCGGGACCGTAGATAAAATAGTAATCTACCATAGTCCCGCTTTCCGATACGTATTTATATTGGGTATTGGCCGCTTCTGCACCATAAAAGTTAGAGGCAGAATAATTGTCCCAGATCAGACCGTAACCTTTGTTCGACAAAAGCACAGGAATAGCGCCTGTCATATACTTGATGGCCATGCTTTGGTCACGACCTTTGTAGTTAATTGATAAGGTATCCTCAGGATGACAGCCCAATCCGTACAACGCTTCATCCGATGGTGAGTTGAAGCGTGTTTCACAGTTAAAGGTATTAATACCCGCGACTGTGGCTGCGACCATACTCTTGCCGTTGGCATTCGTTTCAGAGAGGATTACACCGTTTTTCAAATCAGTGTAAGTGACGGAATTAGATTCCTTGTTTACTTTAATTTTCAGTTTCGACGTCGTGATAACTATTTCTCCGGTCGTCTCTGTAACGGTAAATTTGGGTGTTGTCTTCCATTGATTGTTAATTACCAACGATTCTTTCGAAAGAAAGGAGGGATGGATGGTGTATTTTACTTCAACAACATTGTCGGTACATATCTTAACCTTCATCAATCCTTTATCGAGCGCAAGCGTTATCCCGTCTGCCTCTTTTTTAAAGGATTGCACAGAAGCATCCGAAACGATTGATGTGGTGAGTGATAATACAAATAACGTTGCTAAGGTTTTGTAATTAAGCAATTTCATAATTTGATTTGTTGTGTTTGGATAATAAAATTTCTGACTGGCTACATTTTTTACCGGAATCCACCTCCGGTATTGACATTGACTTTTACGCTGTCAACAAGATAGGTGCTTTCGCCCCTCCAGGGCAAGACACCGTTTTTTTCGCGATAATGAACAATGACACTTCCACCCTGGATTTTTTCAAGCTGCAGTGCGACCTCTTTATCGACAACAGAGAAATAAAACTTCTCGGAAGCGATTGCGACATTCGCCCGGCTTTCAATGCTGCTAAGGATAATCTCACCTTCATAGGTTTTAAATAAATTTCCTTTTAGTGAAACTTTCTGTAGCAGTCCTGCACGATAACCTTCGCTATAAGTGAAGGAATATTTCCAGTAAATAAACGAACCGAGCAACAGAATAATGACTAAAGTAAAAATAAATGCAAACTTTTTCATTGGTCTATTTTTTTGATTTCTGAGTTACAAACTTACCGTAATTCCATTTATTTTCCCAATACGGTGAAGGAGAAACTTTAGACTAATTTATTGGAAATTAATTAAATCACACAGATTGGTTTATTCTGCAAAATCCTATTGCCAAATCTGATTAAAAATACGAATTTTGCCAATCAAACTAAAAAAATATTCCATGGCTGAAGATAGGCAAATTATATTTTCGATGTACAAAGTGAGCAAGAGTTATCCGCCTCAGAAGCAGGTAATCAAGGATATCTCACTTTCGTTTTACCTGGGTGCAAAGATCGGAATTATCGGTCTGAACGGATCGGGTAAATCGACGTTATTAAAGATTATCGCCGGATTCGAAAAGGACTTCCATGGTGAGCTCTCTTTCTCCCCAGGTTATACGGTAGGTCATTTGTCCCAGGAACCACAACTCGACGAAACAAAAACCGTGATGGGGATTGTTCAGGAAGGGGCACAGGAAACTGTCGATGTTTTGAATGAATACGAGGAGATTAACCAGAAGTTTGGTTTGCCGGAAGTTTATGAAAATCCGGATGTGATGGATAAATTGATGGACAGACAGGCCGTACTTCAGGAGAAGATTGATGCTACTGACGCCTGGAACCTTAATAACCGGCTCGAACGTGCAATGGATGCACTTCGTTGTCCCGATGGCGATACTTCGGTTAAAGTATTATCCGGTGGTGAGCGCCGTCGCGTGGCACTTTGCCGCCTATTGCTGAAACAGCCTGATATTTTGTTACTTGATGAACCAACCAATCACCTTGATGCTGAATCAGTAGAGTGGTTGGAGGTATACCTGCAACAGTATAAAGGCACGGTAATCTGTATTACCCACGACCGTTACTTCCTTGATAATGTAGCCGGATGGATTCTTGAACTTGATCGTGGCGAAGGCATTCCATGGAAAGGCAACTACTCAAGCTGGCTTGAACAGAAGTCAAAACGGTTAGAGATGGAAGAAAAGGGTGTTTCGAAACGACGTAAAACACTTGAGCGGGAGTTGGAATGGGTAAAGATGAGCCCTAAAGCCCGTCAGGCTAAGTCGAAGGCAAGATTGGGTGCTTACGAAAAACTGTTGAATGAAGATGTGAAGCAAAAGGAGGATAAACTCGAACTATTTATACCTAACGGACCTCGTTTGGGGGATAAAGTAATTGAAGCCCATGGCGTTTCTAAAGCTTATGGAGATCGGTTACTATTCGAAAATCTTGAATTCACCTTGCCTCCGAATGGTATTGTTGGGGTAATTGGGCCGAATGGGGCTGGCAAAACAACACTCTTTAGGATGATCCTCGGACTTGAGAAAATTGACTCAGGTAGTTTCTCGGTTGGCGAAACGGTTAAAATCGGTTATGCCGACCAGGGACATGAGGCAATTGTGAATGATAAGACAGTCTACCAGGTACTTTCAGGAGGAACTGACGAAGTGATGGTTGGCGGCCGGATGTTGAATGCCCGTGCCTATGTTTCGCGGTTCAATTTTAGCGGCGCTGATCAGGAAAAAAAGTGTGGTGTCCTTTCGGGAGGAGAGCGTAACCGGCTTCACCTGGCATTAACTCTAAAATCAGAGGCTAACGTATTGTTGCTGGATGAGCCTACCAATGATATTGATGTGAATACGCTTCGTGCGCTTGAAGAGGGGCTCGATAACTTTGCAGGATGTGCTGTAGTTATTTCGCATGACAGGTGGTTTTTAGATCGTATTGCAACGCATATCCTTGCTTTTGAAGGTAATTCACAAGTCTATTTCTTCGAAGGAAGTTATTCCGAATATGAGGAGAATAAGAAGAAGCGGCTTGGTGACAATACGCCTCACCGGCTCAGGTATAAAAAGCTGGGAGAATAAATAGAAAGATCAAAGCTTTATATAAATAGAAAATCCGGGTTTATACCCGGATTTTCTATTTGTGAAATTTGGTATTCCCTTTATGCTGAAAATTCAACTGTCTTTTTCAGCCGGTTGCTTTCGAGGCAGGCTTCCAGAACACGGATTGTTCTCAAAGCTTCTTCCGGCTTAACGATCAATTCTTTTCCTTCACGGATTGCTCCATAAAGATTGGCATAGAAATCGGCATAGTTGCCGGGAATCGTCTCTATTTTTCCATGAAAATGTAAACCATTAATAGAGGTATTCAGTAAACCCCAATCGCTCTGCGGATCTTCGCCCCATTTAGGTTCATTGGGAAGGTGATGGATTTTAAGCATTTCCTCCTGTGGATCACTTCCCATTTTTGTAAATGACCCTTCGGTGCCATGTAGGATAAACTGCGGACCCAATTCGCGCACAAGGTAGGAGGTACACAAGATGGCGCTAAACTGGTTGTAATGCAGCCGAATATCGAAATTGTCGGTTGTCCGTCCTCCGGTTCTCAGAACATTCAGGTGAGCAGTCACTGCTTTTGGCGCACCAAACAACACCAAGGCCTGATCGACAATATGAGATCCAAGATTGAATAAAACACCGGTACGTTCATCGCCGTCCTCTTTCCACGAACCTTCCTGAATGAAATTACGGTAACGGTCGTAATGAACTTCATATTCAACCAATCGCCCGAGTAACTTCTCTGCGAGGATTTTTTTCACAGTCCGGAATCCATTGTCGAACCGACGATTTTGGTAAACGGTCATGATTACCCCGTTCTTCCTGGCAAGCGCAATGAGTTCCTTGGC
>JANYLE010000273.1 GCA_025363795.1 Mariniphaga sp.
GTCAACTTTCTTCGATGTCGAATCCTTTGCCTGAACAGGTTGAAGCAGAACAAATTTTCCCTTTTCAACAGTTTCTTCGTCTTTCCTGACTTTTTTGAGCAATTCTGCCGGGTTCGGTAATTCATCCATCGGAATATTGGAACTGATGTAAGAACTGTAATTCTTCGTAAAGAATTGCAGATAATCAAGATAGCTTTTCTCTGCGATAATGGTCCTGTAGTTGGACGATGATGCCACAAAATTCACATATTCAATTCCTTTCAAAGCCTGGAAAACACTGCGCTTCCGGATAACCGACCTGAAATAGATGAGACTTTCTTCTTTGTTCGGAAGGCTTCTTACAACTACGAATTGCGTTTTGGAATCAAGATTGATCGGTTCGATGTCAAAATCAGTTGAGGTATAATAGTCTAGATTGTAATTGGCCAGGTCGTAAATTAACCGGCTCAGATCGACTTTTGCCTCTCTTGAGAAGGCAATGACGTAGTAGTGAAACATGTCTTCGTCATACGAAAACTTGCCGCCGAATTCATCGTTCGCATGGTTTTTATCACCTTTCAATTCTGCGTTGGCAATCTCCTCTTTAATATACCCTTTTGCCACAAGTTGCTGGTAATCGGCCAAAGAGTTTGTCCGGATCAGATCCTTAATCTGCATGGCAATAACCGATGTTTCATTTTGAGGGAACGTCTTGATATATTGATCGAGATCAACCGCAAAAGCGGATTTTTCCTGGTTGGCACCATTGGCAACCACTTCAATAAATTTAACTTTTGGAACCAGATTGCTGTCCGGATTCATGGACAAAGTGATGCTGGCGGCCTCTCTGGCTTTTATATAATCGTAGGATTGGAACAGGTGCAAAGCTTCGCCGTATTTCTTTTCGATTACAGTCTTTCGAACTTCCAGTTCAGCGAAATAATTTGGATCAAGCAGGTACCTTGAATACTTCGAATCGGGGTACCCCTGGATAATCTTATCTTTATAATTAGCCGTTTTTGCTTCATTGCCACTCTGTTTGTAAAGCTGGTAAAGTTCGAAGAATGCCGATAGCTCGTAAATACTTCGTGGATATCTTCTGTTGAGCTCTTCAAATGTTTCAATCGATCGTTGGAAATCGTTAAAATCGGTTCGGTACGTCCTTCCAGCACCAAACAAGGCGCCTTTAATCATTTCATTAGATGCCGCCATTAACGAATCGGTCAATGGGATATCCTGCAAATAATACGCAAGTGTCTTTGGATCGCTGATCTTCCTTTTCGCTTCGGCAGCACCAGGTTTTAATACAGCATCGGCGGTTTGCTGCGTTTCATCCTCTCCCGTGGTCAGTTTATTCTTACGACGCCAGTTATCTTCCAGTTTCCGCTTACCCCAGATTCGTTGAAAATCCGATTTTCCGATACCAACGGTGAGGGGATTATAGAAGTACCAAAGATTCTGATTGTTACCGGCACCAATCTGTTGACGGTTGGCCTGCGATCTGAAATAATTCTGATCGGTCCTGTCAGCATTATCGGCGGCAGTTTTGCTTAATTCTTTTTTCTGCAGGTTTAGAATGATATCATTGATTAGTTTATTACGATCCTGTTCCGGTAGTTTCGCTAATCTTTGCAAGCTGTCTTCCCGACTGACAATGTTGAGGTCGTTTACCAATCTCTTTAACCCAGATGCACGCGTCATAATCTCAGAATAGCCAGGATAATTCACATCAATCACGGCTACAGCGCTATCATAATAGCAGGACGATTGTTTGTATTCATTCTCCTCAAAAAGTATTCTTGCAACATCAAGGCTCGACAAAGCGCGTTGTTTTGGATTTGAAGCGCTGTAAATCACTGATTTTTTAAGATCTTCAATGGCGTCATGTTTCCGACCCTCTTTAAGAGCGATTTCCCCTTTTGTGTAGTAGATCCGGTCGCGATAATCAGCATTAATCACATCATCGAGCATCTTTTGCAACTGATGTGCAACCTCCTTATTATCTCCCGTTTCGATTTCCAATCTTGAAATCCGGGCATTGAAAGCCATTTGATAAGGGGGGCGCATTTTGAGAACATGTAAGTATTGCTTCGATGCTTCCTCTGGTTTATTGGTCATCACCAGCAGCTGTGCCAGGAGGTAATTGATCCGGAGTTTTTCAGTCCGCGGAAGTGACGATTCCAATGCTGTTTTTAAATGATCAATGGCAAGGTCTGGCTGATTGTCTTTTATATAGTAGTGAGCCTGTGCAAGATTAAGGTCTTGCTTAAGCCGTTTGGGAAAACCTCCGTCACGTGAAAGCGAGTTAAAGATTTCGAGCGCCTCCTTATTATTGTCTGTCTCGATATACGATCGCGCCATCCAGAGATAGGCGTCGTAACGTGTTACCTGATCAGGAAATTTCCGGATAACGTAATTGAAATTTTCAATAGCACGGTGATAATCATGGTTGTAATAGCTGGCGATTCCCATCAAAACGTAGCTGTCATCCACCCATTTGTTATATTCCCCTTTTGATGCGAATTTCTTATAACGTTCTGAATTATTGGATTTTCGTGGTGGGCTTTTTGTGATGGAATGAACGGAGATTAGTTTGTTGCATTTCGCAATTGCCAGATCCATCTCGGACGTTGCAATTTTGGCTGCTTCGGGAAGTGTGCCTTTGTAAACCGGTAATGGGTGTGTATAATCGTTGGGAATTGATTGTTCAATGCGCTGGAGTCCGGCTTTTAAACTCTCTTTGGCATTGAAATAAACATTGTAATGCGCAGAAAGATTGTGATATGCGCGTGTCACTGGGGTGTTCTTTTTTACCGAACAACCAGCAACGATTCCAATTAGCCAAAAGAGAAGCAGAATATTTCTTCCTGTCTGTTTCAAAAGTCGTAACTTAAATTATTGTTTTTGAAGGGAATCACGTCGATATTTAGGCAACTCATCATCTACGGTAAAGATACAAAGAGAAATGGTATGGCGAAACAAAAAGTAATGGATTGTAATGTTGACGATTTTCACTTAAGTCTTCTGTCATGGTAAAACAATACCGGAATAATGAGAGCTACAGATGATAGCTGATCATTTATTCCGGTATTTATAGCTGATTATATATCAGCCAGGTATGAATTTTTAATTCTTAAATCAAATTATTTCTTTTTTACATGAACCCGTTCAGTTGGTTTTAAATTTGCATTTCGGTAACCCAATTGCTCTACAACATTGGCTGCCAAATCCTTAAATGAAATTCCCGTAACGCTCTTTTCATCAAATGCTGCCGGAATACCACCGTCGCCACCTTCGCGGATGCTCATCACGATTGGAATCTGACCTAAAAATGGGATTTCCATTCTCTCTGCGAGGTTTTTTCCTCCGTCTTTCCCGAATATATAGTACTTATTTTCAGGCAATTCATCAGGTGTAAACCATGCCATATTTTCAACTATTCCCAGAACAGGAACATCAACGGATTTGCTCGTAAACATGGAGACACCTTTAATGACGTCCGCTAACGCAACATCCTGAGGAGTTGT
>JANYLE010000307.1 GCA_025363795.1 Mariniphaga sp.
AGCTTTGAGATTATTATTAATTTCAGCTTTTCTAATCAACAACCAATTTTCATTTGTGAACGATTCTTTTTTAAAATAAGCTATACCAATTATTTAACTAAATTCAAACAAATGGTGATCAAAAACAAAATTTCCCGCAGAAGCTTTGTCGGGACATCAGCAGCGGGTGCTGCGGCGTTTACAGTAATCCCGGCATTTACATATGCCGCAAATGGAGGAACCGACAAGATCAGGCTGGGATTTATCGGAGTTGGCAAACAAAGTCACTCCCTGCTGAACAGTTTGAACAAGTGTACTGAAACTGTTGTAGTGGCGTGCTGTGATGTTGTTTCAACCAAACTTGAAAAGTTTAAAGCGGAAGCACAGGCATTCAATGATTTAAAGTGGGCCGGAGAAAAACATGAAGTTCTGGGATACAAAAATTATCGCGAGATTTTGGATCGAAAAGATATTAATGCTGTGGTGATTGCCACGCCTGATCATTGGCACGCACAGATTGCTGTTGATGCTGCCAAAGCAGGGAAAGATATTTATTGCGAAAAACCAATGGCAGCAACAGTTGCCGAAGGTCGTGCCATGGTGAATGCAACGCGCAAGTACAAACGGGTTTTTCAAACCGGGAATATGCAGCGTTCTTGGCGCAATTTCCGCCAGGCATCTGAATTGGTTTTAAATGGATATATCGGAGATATCAAAGTCGTTAATGTATGTGTTGGTCCTCCTGTAAAGGCATTGGATCTCCCTTCGGTTCCGACTCCCGACAATGTTGATTGGGATATGTGGGTAGGTCCATCTCTTTATCGCGATTTTAGCCCGGTTCTGGCGCCTCCTGTTGAATTTGACGGATATCCAGATTGGCGCAATTATCGTGAGTTTGGGGGAGGAATGATCACCGACTGGGGCGCTCACATGTTCGACATTGCCCAATGGGCGCTTGGAATGGATGAGTCGGGTCCGGTTGAGTTCAATCCTCCGACAGAACATGCTGTCATTGGATTACAAATGAAATATGAAAATGGTGTTATTTTGAACCATACCAATTGGGGTGAGTTTAATGCGGTTCAGTTTATCGGATCAAAAGGAAAAATTGAAGTAAGCCGTGAATTTTTGCGTTCTGACATTGCCGGTCTGGTTGAAACTGAAATTAAGCCGACTGATAAAAGGCTTTATAAAAGCGATAACCATTACCAGGATTGGATTGACGCTATAAAGAAACGGACAAAACCAGTATCTGATGTTGAAACAGGGCACCGGACTTCCTCATTGTGTAACATTGCCAATATTGCTTATACACTTCAACGACCTTTGAAATGGGATCCAAAGAAAGAGCAATTTATTGGTGATGAAGCTGCAAATATAATGCTTTCGAGGGCGTACCGAGGAAAATGGAATTTTCTTGATTTTTAAATAGTATGCCATTCTAAATAGCCACTTCATAAATACATGGGGTGGCTATTGATTATTTGATAGTTAGTAGACTTTATCCTGTGCTTATTCAAATTGTCGGTCCGAAATTATAATTTGTAAACATTTGCTATTTTTAATCCGGATTCTTAAACGCACTATCATGGAAAAGATTAATCGCAGACGATTTATTCAAACCAGTGCGGCAGGTTTAACTGGTTATGCTGCCCTCGTTAGCACAGGTTTTGCAAATTTGAGTTTTGCGCCGACAACTGCAATAGTTGATAAAGTCAAACTTGGTAACAGCGGACTTTTAGTTTCGCGTGTTGCCCTTGGAACAGGTTCGATTGGTGGAAATCATGAATCTAACCAGACGCGCTTGGGAAAAGTTAAATTTGTCAATATGGCCCGTCATGCTTATGATCGTGGGGTGCATTTTTTCGATACTGCTGATAGTTACGGTTCTCTTCCATTTGTCCGCGAGGTTTTCAAGGAAGTTCCCCGTGAAAAAGTCACCCTACTGACAAAAATGTGGACCGAGAACGATCCTGCAAAGGCAGAACCAGTTGATAAGGCGTTTGATCGGTTTCGGACAGAGGCTGGAACCGATTATTTTGATATCCTCCTACTTCACTGTATGCTGAATGGGAAATGGAAGGAAGAGAAGAAAAGATATATCGATTATTTTTCAAAAGCCAAACAAGACGGAATTATAAAAGCGGTTGGTGTTTCGTGTCACAACTTTGAAGCATTGAAGGTTGCTGCTGAAGATCCATGGGTTGATATTATTCTTGCACGCATCAATCCATTCCAGGCCCACATGGATGGAACACCTGCCGACGTAAATGCTGTTCTTGAGCTGGCACGTAAAAATGGTAAAGGGATAATCGGGATGAAAATCTTTGGAAACGGCGATAGAGTTCTTGAAAGTGAGCGTGAAGAATCGATTACATTTGCGTTAAAGAAAAGCAGCATCCATTGTATGACTTTAGGCTTGGAAAGTATTGCCCAGGTTGATGATGCGATCGACCGTGTGATGCGGATCGCGAAAAGTTAGTTTTTGCAAAATAAAGTAATTATTTAATCTTTAGATAGATATGAACAAATTCGACAGAAGAGAATTTCTTTTAAAAAGTGCTGCTGGCATAGCTGTTGCTTCTGCATTACCTGCAATCTTTCCCGAGCCAACATTCGGGGCTGTAAAGACTGATATCATTGATACGGTAGCGCTCGGCAAAACAGGGCTCAATGTTTCACGCGTCGCTTTTGGTACCGGATCGAAAGGGTGGAAGCTGGAGTCGGATCAGACGCACCTTGGCATGCAGAAATTCGTCGGATTGTCGCAATATTGTTTCGATAAAGGGATTCGATTTTTTGATACGGCCGATATGTATGGCTCTCATCCATATGTTGGCGCTGCATTAAAAGTCATTCCTCGTGAAAAAGTTACAGTTCTTACAAAAGTAATGACTTACGGCCATGAGGGTTGGTATGAAACAGAGCCATTTGCAAAGAGTTTCGATCGGTTCCGAAAAGACCTTGGAACCGATTATATAGACATATTTTTGATGCATTGTATGATAAACGGACATTGGCCCACTGAATATAAGGGTTATATGGATGCGATGTCGGAAGCGAAACAGAAAGGAACCATCAAAGCAGTCGGTATTTCATGTCATAGTCTGGATGCGATGATAGAAGCCGCTTCAAATCCATGGGTGGATGTCCTTTTCGCCAGGATCAATCACAATGGAGCAAGGATGGATAGCACACCTGAAAAAGTGATGGCGGTTCTCGAAACGGCCCGGAAGAATGGGAAAGGGGTGATTGGTATGAAAATATTTGGTTGTGGCGATCTAGTAAAAGAAAGTGAAAGGGAGCAATCTTTGAATTATGTGATCAAAAGCGGTAATGTCCATTCCATGACATTGGGAATGGAAAGCAAAGAACAGGTAGATGATAATGTGAGTCGTGTTATGCGAATTGCAAGCCTCTAACTTTGATCCTATTGAATCCCGGTCATCAATTTTAGACAATTTTAGAAACAAAAAAAAGCATTGCAGAAATTTCTGCAATGCTTAATGTATAGTAGCATTTTAAGCTTATGAACGTATATTTTTTGTTTGGATTATCTGAGTGAAATTGACACCAAAATACTTCAAACCCCAACTGCAAGATCATCAAGCAG
>JANYLE010000310.1 GCA_025363795.1 Mariniphaga sp.
GCAGCATAATTCAAATGCTCAAGTCCTTCGAGATCTTCTTTCGTGTAAACACTTTTCACAGGAATCAACTCCGGAGTCATCCAGATTTTATCAATCCCGTTTTTCTTTTCCCATTCCTTTGCTGAACAGCAAGCTTTTGGGGCACTTTTGATATTTATTTCTTTAAAATCAGGCTTCATAATTGATACTATTTTATCCCAAGTTTATTATTATACTCAGTCAGTGACTCCAGCAAATTAGTTTTCACACTGATGAAATTTTCGATACCTGCAGCTTTAAGGTCATCCGTACAAGCCGGTGCACCGGCAACAACGAAAATTGCTTTGCCTTTCAACTGATTGAATGCTTCAGGTGCAAATCCGGCATATTCTTCGTCCGAACTGCAAATCACAACGATATCAGCTTTGGCGTTTAATGCCGCTTTAACACCTTCCTCAACAGTTCCGAAAGCATTGTTATCAACCACTTCGTAACCAGCTACGGCAAAGAAATTACAGGCAAACTGCGCCCGTGCTTTGCTGAAAACCACGCTTCCGATGGTGAGCATAAATGCTTTTGGCCGTTTATTCTTTGCAGAAAAACAGTCGGTTGCATACCTGAGTGCCTCGATTTGCTGAGCACTTCTATAAAACTTGATGGTTTCAACTTCGGCGTCTTTATCTGTCTGATCGACAGCCTCGAACAATTGACTGTCCAAATTCTCAGTGATTTGCTCAGTATAATTTGGAAATTGATTAACGCCCAAAAGGTTATCCCGACGTGTAGCTACAGCTTTGATCCGTTTTGCTGCCATCTCGTTAACCTGAGCCTGGACAAATCCTGCGCGGAAAGCCGCAATAAAACCACCTTTTTCCTGAATTTCGAGGAAAAGTTTCCATGCCTGATCAGCTATTGAGGCGGTCAGATTTTCGATATAATAAGAACCTGCAGCTGGATCAGCAATTTTATCAAAATGAGCTTCTTCCTTCAGAACAGCTTGCTGGTTGCGGGCAATTCTTTCCGAAATATCGGTAGGTTGCTCATATACAACATCAAAAGGAAGTACTGTTAAAGAATCGGTACCACCCAATATCGCAGACATAGCCTCTGTTTCAGAGCGCAATATATTTACATATGGATCATAAATCGTTTTATTCCAAACGGAAGTCTCAGAATGCACATTCATTTCGCAGGCACAAAGACAAACGTCGCCGCTGCAATTGTCGTCACATTTACAATCAGGACCACATTCGCATTTTGGGTTGTAGGCCTTAACAATATTTGCCCATAACATCCTGGCAGCACGAAGTTTTGCCAATTCCATGAAATAATTACCGCCAATACCAAAGTTAAAACGGATACGAGGAGCAACTGCACCTGCATTTAAACCGTTCTCAGTAAGGCGCGTTAGATATTCAGCTCCCATAGCTAACGAGAAACCCAATTCCTGAACGATTGAAGCTCCTGCATTATTAAAATTCTTTCCGTTAACACCGATCAACTGAAGACCTGGATATTCAGCAGCCGCTTCAAGTATCTCATTTGCACGGACAAATACTTCAGCTTCGCTGGAACAAAATTTTCCTTTGAGGGTAAAAACACCGATTGGATCGAAATTAACTGATGCTTTTAATTCACCGGGATTGACTTTCTGCTCTTTCAGGTAGGCAACCAGACTTTTTACCAAAACGGCATTTTTGCAGGTCATTACGAAATTCACCTCTGTTTTCTCGAGGCTAATACCCTGCAGCAATTGCTTTAGATCGTCAACACTGATTTCCCGGCAGTTCTTAAACACATAACCGACAGAGGTGACACCTTTTGAAGTAATGTCCAACGCCTTTTGATTGGCATCGCTTAGATCAACAACTTCGATGTCCTGACGAACCAGCCAGTTGTTACCAGCTTTACGATTTCCCCTAACATAGGGAAACTGTCCGGGCAAAGTCCCCACGAAATCGAGACCTTTCAAATTTTCGTCGCGATAGTATGGGCGGACGTTAATCCCCTCATTAGTACGCCATATAAGAGCCTTGTCATAATCTCTGCCCTTAAGATCGGTGGTAATTTGTGCTTCCCACGCCTCGGTCGATACGGGGGGAAATTCCGAAAATAATTTTATATCTTTCTCATTCATAATAAAATAACTATTTGGAAAAATCGAGCTGCAAAGTTAAAAGTTTAAAACTTAATAACCTGAAAAAGAGCCTTGTTTTTTAATAAAAATGACAATAATCACGTAAGAAGGATTTACGCCTTATATCGGGCAGACAAAAATTTGCCGTTGCTTTTGCTATTTTTGTCAATCGTTCAACAAAAATGGAACATCATGAGCAGCATGAACAGCACGCAGCGATCTGCATTAACGATTGCTGTATTAACTTCATTTTTAATGCCTTTTCTGATTTCAGGAGTAAATATTGCTTTGCCCGCGATTGAAAAAGAGTTTGATCTGGATGCTGTAGCGCTGAGCTGGATAGTGACTTCCTATTTGTTATCATCGGCTGTTTTTCTCCTTCCTCTCGGGAAGTTTGCAGATATCCGGGGGCAAAAATTTGTTTTCCAGGGAGGAATCATCCTGTTTACAATCGCCACAGCCTTATGCGGAATTGCACCCAACGGTTTAACACTGATTATCTTAAGGGTCATTCAGGGACTTGGGGCCTCAATGACATTGACCACGAGTGCCCCAATACTTGTTTCTGTCTATCCTCCTGCCGAACGTGGTAAAGTACTGGGGATTAATGTGGCCGCCGTCTATCTTGGCCTTTCGATGGGGCCGTTTATTGGTGGAATGCTCACCCAATATTTTGGGTGGCGAAGCATATTTCTATCTTGCGTCCCACTGGGGATAGTCGCAATTGTATTGGTATTTTTCAAAATGAAGAACAATCTGACAGTCCGGACGCCTGGTAAAATTGATCACATTGGGGCGCTTTATTATTCAGCCGGACTTATTGCGATCGTTTATAGTTCCTCCAACCTTAATAAATCTTTCGGCTGGCCGCTGATGCTTGCCGGGATTCTTCTTTTGATCCTTTTTGTCGTACAATGCAAAAAATCGGCTTATCCCATATTCGAAATCACACTTCTTACCCGCAACCGGCTGTTTGCCTTTTCGAACATTGCAGCATTAATCAACTATAGCGCAACATTTTCACTGGTTTTCCTGATGAGCCTTTTTCTTCAGAAGATCAAAGGATTCACTCCGCAACAATCGGGAACAATCCTAGTCGCTCAACCATTGATGATGACCATTTTATCTCCTTTTGCAGGAAAACTCTCTGACAAGATTGAGCCTCATATACTGGCAACAAGCGGCATGTTAATCAGTTCTGCAGGATTATTTTTATTGGCATTTATCAGTCAGCAAACACCTGTTTATTTGATTGTTGCTATTTTGGTTTTGATGGGAATAGGATTTGGGATCTTTTCTTCGCCGAATATGAATACCATCATGAGCTCTGTCGAAAAGAGACAACTGGGAATTGCGTCAGGCACTTCAGCAACAATGCGGGTTGTGGGACAAATGGTGAGCATGATGATTGCCACCCTGGTTTTTTCGCTTTATTTTACTGGCACCCATATCAAAGACGCAGATAACGCGCTATTTATGAGCAGTATAAGACTTTTATTTATTATTTCAGGATCAATTTGTCTCGCAGGAGTATATTTTTCAAACAGTCGTGGAAACCTCCGAAAATTAATCCCGGTATGACCTGTGATGGTCACAAATGCTCTACCCCCATTAAAGTCTGGTATAATTGTTGCATCACATTTTTACAATAAAGAATCAATTTCATTGCATTATCATGAAGAAAGCCCGGAACATTCTAATTATATTCTTATTATTCAATGCATTATCGGCACTTACCTTACCTGTCAAATCCAATGAATCCCCGAGGAGGGAGGAACACTCCGGTTATTTGTCTGATTTGGAACGTGATGTGATTGATGAATTAAACCTGGCCAGATCGCACCCGGAAACCTATGCTGATTTTCTTTCACAATATTCAAAGCTATTTGTAGGTAGGGAGTTATGTGAACCCGGGGAGATCACAATCATAACCAACGAAGGGAGAAGTGCTGTAAATGAAGCAATCAGATTTCTGGAGAATCAAAAATCCCTGCCAACCCTGACAGCCTCCAAAGGGATGAGTAAAGCCGCGACAGATATGGTTAGAATGCAGGAAACGACCAACCGTACTGGCCATATAGGTAGCGACCGAAGTACGTTTTATGATCGGATCAGCCGATATGGAACGTGGAGTGGTTCGTGTTCAGAAAATATCGATTATGGCTACAATTCTGCCAGAAGAATCGTCATGGCACTAATTATTGATGATGGGGTAAGAAATCGCGGCCATCGGAAAAGCATTTATGATCAGAATTTTCTGCGGGTTGGAGTAGCCTGTGGCCAGCACAGAACATTTAAATACATGTGCGTCATCGAATTGGCGCAAAGCTACTCTGAAAAATAGATTGGATTTAACTTTCTAATATGAAAGAGGAGAATGAGAAAGTATTAAAATGATCTGGAACATCAATATAGTCTCAGCCATTTCCACTTTTTCATATGGTCCTGCTAATTAAGCTAAACCACCTTACTTCTCCAATTTCCCTTTTTAAGGTACCAATAAGACAATGCCCCTATGGATGAGCTGTAAACAAATTCAGCTGTCCAGACATATTCGATTCTCATCTGAAGTTTTACAGCCAACAGCCAGGCAACTGAAAGATAGGCAACAAGTGTAAGCACCTCAATTCCAAGAGCATATTTCGTATTGGCAGTTCCAAGAACACCATTAAAAAGGATGCTCATCACCATAAAAACGAAAGTGGCCGCCAGGATAATATAATAAGATGGAACGGTGTCTTCAATCAAAGATAAACTGTTTGTATAAATAGATATTGCCTGTCGGGGGATAAGGGCCGCCAGCAAAACGGTTAACGCCATTGCGGCTGCACTGAACTTTATGATTTTTTTAATAATCGGGATTACCTGTTGTGGATTACCTTCCCCCAGCGCATTACTAACCAGCGTACTTGTAACCGAGCAAAGTGCCCATCCCGGGATCATCAACATCAAATAAAGGCTCCGGATAATATTGGATACAGCAAGTGACCTTTCGCCCATCTTTTCTACAAACATGAAAAAAACGAACCAGCTACCCAGCGAAAGGACGTATTGCATCATCACAAAAACCGATATCCCCAAAGTGTTTTTAATAATTTTGAGATCAGGTTTAACCAGCCTGAAAAGTACGTATTGCTTTAATCGGCTGTTATGCCATGTGATAATAACAAAAAACAGTAATGCACACACTTCGGAAATAGACGATGCAATACCTGCACCTTTAATTCCCAGTTGGGGGAATCCCCAATGACCAAAAATCAATGCATAGTCGAGCACAACATTTACAACTGCCATAATTGCAGAACTGATGCTCAGGTATTTTGTAAAAGTAATACCCGTATAAAACGAGCGGAAAAGCAATCCGGCAGAAGCAAAGAACAACCCTAAAACACGGTAAACAAGAAACGTAGAACTCGCATTGAAAACAGCCTCTGAAGCCATAAATGGTTTCAGAAGAGATGGGCCAAAGAGAATCACTAAGAATGTAATAATCAATGAAATTATTCCTAAAAAGTAAAAGCTGTTGTCAAAAATACGACCGATGGCCAGGTAATTTTTTTCCCCATTGCGACGCGCCACCAGAATCTGAACACCAGTGGCAAATCCGAAACTAACCATAAACAAAGTGGTGTACAACAAACCTCCGATTGCC
>JANYLE010000372.1 GCA_025363795.1 Mariniphaga sp.
TTTTCGGGTGAGTTATCCTCTTTGAGGCGGCTGATAACGCCGCGGTTCATAAAGGCATCTTCGCGCAGACCGTCCGCTTTCTTGATCAGGTCAGAGAGCTTCATGCCCGGTGTGAGTTCATAATTGCCCGGATGAAACACAGCGCCTTTAATGGCAACCCTGTTGCTGAACCGGTTCAAGATCGAATCTGCCCTGACGGAGTCACCGTTCTGTAAAACGAACTTCCCAAAATCAGCCTCGGCAACCGTCCGCACTTCGCGTTCCCTGTCGTTGTTACGGATAACCGTTAACGAGTGGGAGTATGCTTTATCACCGAACCCGCCTGCAAACCGGACCAGGTCACTGACCGATTCACCGGTTTTGATTTCGAAAATTCCTTTTCGTTTGATCTCACCTGCAATCTCGACGCGTGTTTTGTAGTTGGGCACAAAGAGAATATCCTGTTCGCGCAGCTGCACGTTGGCTGTCGGATCAGCATTGATGAGAAAGTCGTAGACATCGATGGTTTTAACGGTCATCCCGTCGCGGATCAGCCTGATTTCGCGGAACGAGCCGTTTTCATTGGGACCACCCGAGAGGTAGAGGGCATTAAATGCCGAAGCTGTCGATGGGAGCGTATAGGTTCCCGGTGCGTTGATCTCGCCGATTACATTAATTTTGATCGAACGGATCGCCCCGAGGCTCACCTCAGCCCATGTATTTGGAAACTCACCGGCCATGCCGCTGTAGATGGCCATCAGCCTGTTTTTGATCAGTGTCACCCCTTTTTCGAAGGAGGTACCGGCAAGAAAAATAGGTCCCACATCGGGAATGGTGATTGCCCCGTTTTTATCGATCAGAAGCTGGTAACGGGTCTGCGAAGCGCCCCACACGCTGATGGAGAGCTGATCGCCGATACCCAGTGTATAGTTTTGAGGGATGGGGATATTGACAGCAGGCTCGAAAGAGAGGTTCTCGGAGTTAAAGAGCTGGTATCCGAATATTTTCTTTGTTTTTTCAGAAACGGACACGCGGGCTTTGGGAGAGGTGTAAAGCTTCCTGGGGGTGTTGGTTTGGAAATTAGTGGTTTTCGATCCGGACAAGGTGTCCGAAGAGCCCATCTGCTGTTGCTGAATCCTGGCCATGAGCTGATCGATCTGTGTCTGGGAAGCACCCTGAGCCTTGGCCATGGAGATGGCCTGGTCCTGTGTCAGTCCACGGTTCTGAATCTCCTGCATGATCTTTTGGATCTGGGCATCACTCAGGTTATTCACATCAACCGAAGCTGCGTTGGTCGGGACCTGGGCAATTATTTTTTGTTCCGAAAAAAGGAAAAATAGGATGAGCAGCGGGAGTAAATAGTATTTTCTCATTTCTGAATGATATAATATTTTTTGGTTCTATGACGTTTGGTATGCGTAATTGTATTTTGTAATGATTGGTGCTGGCAATTCTGGCTATTAGTGACTGGCAACTGGCAGAGACCTACTTACTGAAAAAATCAGGAGTTGTATTAATTTTTAAAGGATTAGGGTCAAATAATTAGCAATGTCATGCCAGCTCAAGTTGCTCCAGATACATCCATTTCCCTGTCTTTTCGCTTTGCTGGCTGACTGGTTCAGCATTATACTAACAATTTTTGGAAGTTTATTACCAAATGGTACTGTAATCATCAATTGTCAAATTGCCGAATCAGCAAATTGTCTCATTTTCTCCCATTCACTTAAAATCTAGCCATGACTAAAACCGATAACTTATCCCGATATTTGCCTGAAAATTATAGGTGTCACGACCAGGAACCCAGAACTGATCTATCCCAGTAGTAATTGGCTGGTAATTGAACTGATAATTGAGCGACCGGATCAATTCGAGTTTGGCTGAAAAAAGGAGATTCCGGTAGTTCCACTCACCAAGGGCCTCTATATCAATATCAACCCAATTTGATCTGATATCTTTTATATCATAATAAAAAAGATCATTGTCATGGCTAAGGCGCTCAATTTGAAGTCCAATCGATTTAAGATTATTTACCCAGCTAATACTAATCGATTGAAGATTGCTTCCAAGTCCTATCCCCGAGCCCAGCATTTGACCTTCGTTTGTATATCCATCTCTGACTTGTAAATGAGCATACCATGGAAATCCTGCTCTGCTATAATTTGTTTTATTCGTTTCAAATTGTGATAGTTCGACGTTAAGTTGTATACATCTATTACTAATTGAATTTAAAGGAAATAATTTTCTAAATCCTAGAATATATGCTCTCGCATGGTCGGGTTGAATTAGAAAATCTCTTAAATTGTAGGCATGATCTTCTTTTCCGAATTCAAAGTATAATTCTGCATGATCTTTTTGTAATAACCACCGAACGAAAACAGAAACACGTTGATCCCTGGCTTTAGAGTCTTCTGCTGTTCCGGTATTTTTCTTTTGAAATGGAGAAAGTACAGGGAAATAATCACTAAAACTATTGCCCATATCTTGCCTATATACTATAAAACTACGGGTTAGTCCTAGGAATAATCCTGGTACCCATTTGGGATTGAAACTTAAAACAATCCCATTAATGTATCTATAATCTTGTATCTTAGGTTCAGATATTTGAAATAATATATATGACTGGTAATATACAGGATATTTATCGGGAGGACTTATTCCTGAATTATTAAGTCTTCCTCCTATTATTTGACCTTCAAATGTACCGAGAATTGTTCTTACAGGTACGACTGTATTTATTGTGAAATGTTTAAATCCATTGGCATTGTTGGTCATTAGCAATGCATTTTGCATTCCTGGTCCCCACCAAAGATTTTCATTGGAAATACCTACCGAAAAAGAACCCGATGTAATGCGAATACTACTTTGTCCCCAAAGTAGTCGATGGTATTGATATTTTCCAAATCTTTCGGGCAGATCGATTATGTTTTGAAAAAAAATATTGGCTTGACTGTTTGCACCAATTTGTGTTTTCGAAAAGACTTTAAAAGTCTTATTCTCTGCATAAACCATTTCTGGGCGTAACTGGATACTAATCGGTCCGGCTTTTGCATAAAAGCCGCCACTCACAATGGTCTGGTATCCCCTGGCCGGAATCATCGCCCCATCATTTAGACTATAAGGATGATTAGTATTGAATTGTTGTTGCCAGGAAAATGGCAGGAGTTGGATCAACCCTTTTTTTCCTCCAAAATGGTAGATCCCGTCAAACTTAGTCTTTCGTTCTTGATCGAATGTTTGCGTTGGATCGAAAGCATTTTTTAATTTCAGTGCCTCTACAGGGAAAAACGGTCTTGCCGTAAATGAGATAGATGAATCGAGCTGCCCGAGCAATTGTGCCCGTCTGTAATAATCTTCAAGCACAGGTGTTCCTACCGGAATTGATTGGCCAGGTGAAAGAATTGCAGATAAACAAAACGCTGAGAAAAAAGCTATTTTAAGTTGTAATGAAATTTTCACAATGGTTGTATTCGATATTTGATTGCTAAAACTTTTCAGGCTCAAAAAGTAAAGTTTTCATTCTATTTATTAATTTATGGTTCCGGTAACATGTTTATAAGCTTTTCAAAATCTATACATTACTCCTAATTGCGCCTGAAAATTATAGATGTCCTGTCCGGGTGCCCAGAAATCTTTATTGGCAGGATCAGGATTGTAGATGTGTTCATAATTCATTGATCTAATAATTTCGGTTTTTGCTGTAAAGAGCAGATTTTTGTAATCCCACTCACAAAGTAATGCGGCTCCGATATCGACCCAATTTGCACGGATATCTTTCACATCATTATAGTGAAAATCGTTATTGTGAACATATCGCTCAAATTGCAAACCAATCATTTTTAGCGATTTAATCCAACTGATGCTGAATGATTGCATATCGCTACCTGGACCGATTCCAGCACCAATAAGTTGTCCTCTGTTTGTATAGCCGTGGCCATGTGTGATATCAGGGTCGGCATAAAAGTAGATGGTACTACGTTCTGTATTGGTCCGATTTTGTTCCAGTTGAGTGACTTCCAAATCAAACTGAATACATTGACCCGGATGTGTCGTAAGCGGAAATAATTTTCGGAAACCGAAAATATAAGCCCGAGCATAGTCGGGTTCGAGAATAAAATCTCTTAGGTTATAGGAGTGGTCTTCCCTGCCATATTCAAAATAAACCTCTGCATGCTCCTTCGGTAATACCCAGCGGATGAATGAAGACATCAGCTGATCGCCGCCTTGTGGAATTTCGTTTCCACCATTATTGTTTTTCTTGTTCGTTGGTGAGATAACCGGAAAATTACCCATGTCCTCGTGGTAGATCATAAAACTACGCGTAATTCCGATAAAAAGTCCGGGAACCCATTTAGGCGTGTAGGTAAGAATCATTCCATTCAAATAGCGCCAGTCGTTCCTTTTGGGTTCATATAATTTCCAGCCGTCGTATGTACGGCCGGTGTCGGGAGGAGCGAATCCTGATGCATCCAGCCGACCCGCAATGATCTGCGCCTCGAATGACCCAATTGGTGTTCGGATCGGTTTTACGGTATTGAGCGTATAATGAACAAATCCACCTGAAGTATTGGTCATTAACAATGAATTGCGTCGCCCGGGACCCCACCATAGGTTTTCGTTTGATAAGCCTAAAGAGACAGGTCCGACTGTAAGGCGAATGCTGCTTTGTCCCCAGAATAACCGGTTATACGCATTGTCTCCAAATCGTTCGGGCAAATCAATTCTATTTAGAAAATTATAATAACCTGCCCACATTCTGTCAGATGCGCTTGAAGGAAAACCGTCGTACGTCCTGTTTTCCGCATACACATATTCAGGTCGTAACTGAATACTTAATGGCCCCAGTTTTGCAAACACGCCTGCGCTGAACATTGATTGATAACCTCGTGCCGGGATCATCTCCCCATCATTCATGCTGTATGGGTTGTTAGTATTAAACTGTTGTTGTAAAGTTATTGGTAACAGTTTTACCTGTCCCCATTTCCCCAAAAAGCTTAGTGATCCATTGAATTTTCCGTCTATCCCACTTTGATGTGAACTGAACCGGTCAATTCCGTTTTTTAACTTTAGGGATGCTTCCGGAAAGAAAGGTCTCGAAGTAAAAGAGATCGTTGAATCAATCTGTCCCAGCAATTGGGCTCGGCGGTAGGCATCTTCTAAAATGGGAGTGCCAACCGGTAATGTTTGAGCACTGGAACCAAGTGAAAATACGATTATGTTAATTATTAGAATGATATATTCCTGAATTTGAGATGCCATGATTTAAGTTCGAAGTTTAGGGTATAAAATAGAAGGTCACTGAAACGAAATAAATTTCAGATTTTTTGATTCCCAATTCGTTAATTCGTTAAAAGTTATTCTGAATCACAATTGCATACGAAAGCACAATGAACACGAAGTCAAATTAAAGTAACGCTGTTATTTGTAGTTTTTTAACCGCAAGTAGGGTAATGTCCCTTTTGCGGTTGATTTTTTTCGCTTTCCAGACAAGTTCAAATCAACTGATTATCAAATCGAACTTTAATCCTTAATTGGTTTTCTGCCTCATTTTAATCTAACGAATCTTTTCCCCGAACTCACTCTTGAGCGTTCGGTCTAATCCTTCTGCCAAAGTAAGGGGAGCGATGAAACCTGATTTGTGTGCCAGACTAGCATCAAATTGAGTTGTTGCGCAGAATTTTTTAATTCGTATACTGCTGATCGGTATCTTTTTTCCCGTAATCTTCGTTAGCAAATCGAAGCAAAGACCACCTAACATTCCCAGCCAGTAGGGGAGACGTAGTGAAGGCAGTTTTCTGTTCAAACTCTCTTCTGCCTGAAGAACCAACTCGTTCATGGTAAGGTCAGGTTGATCGGTATAGTTCAATACCCTATATCCCGGTTTTTTTGTTTCAAGGCAGAATTTGATAAATGCGGCTACATTTCCAACATATGCCATCGACTTTCTATTTTCACCCCTTCCTACCATTAGAAATCTTCCGGAAGCGATCTGGCGAAGGAGATTATGAACATTGCCTTGATTTCTCTCACCAAAAGCTACTGTCGATCGTATGATGGTAAGCGATTTGATGGGAGGATCTTTTTGCTGCCACTCGCGAAGCATTTTTTCCGCCTGCCATTTGCTTTTTCCATAATGGCTGAATGGATCAGGGGGAAACTGCTCATCGGGATTTTTCTTGTTTAATCCGTATACGGCAACTGAACTAATGAAAATGATATTGGTGATGCCTTTTTTATCCATAGCATCAAGCACGTGACGCGTTCCGTTCACATTCACATCGTAATACAAAGAGATCGGGGAAACATCATCACGGTGTTCTGCAGCCAATAAGATTACCGTATCGGTTTCTTCCCGGAACACGTGTTCTAGATTTTTTTCCCTGATGTCCTGAATCGTGGTAATATCGTTGTATTCCTCACTCGGGTTTTTATCAATGTTGTAACAGTTTTCTTTTCCTAAAAGGTCTAGTAGTCTTGTTCCAATAAATCCGCTTGCACCTACTAAGGCTATATGTCTCATTTATGAAGAAATTTATAAACTAATTTTAATCCCCAGACCGGGAATAGCCGGGGAAAGGCACGCAAAAATATATTCCTGAAATATTCCCATTGATTTAGAAAGTCAATGCTCAGCAACTCTTTTTGAAGCCTTAACTCCTGCCGGAAAAACCGGACACCATGTCTTCTTGCAAACATATTGTTACCAACTCTTGCAAAGACAAGGTCTTCGGGGATATTTCCAATCCTTGACCCATTTCTCAACATTCGGACCCAAAGATAATAATCTTCGTAACCAAAAAACGGTTGATAATTCCCGGCACCAATCACAGCAGACTTTTTGAAAAAAACCGTCATGTGATTCAGTGGATTTCTTCTTCTGGCAAACTCTTGAATTTCAGAAAATTGGGATGGGAGTCGCCGGTGCGAACATACCTTATCCATACAATTATGAAACTCTGCAATATTTGTTCCAGATATATCTAATTCCGGATGATCTGTCATCAGTCTCACCTGTTTCTCGAACCGTTCTGAGCCAGAGATATCATCACTATCCATTCTGGCTATCAGTTCGTTGGAGCATGCATTGAGTCCGAACGCGAGAGCATATCCTAATCCGTGGTTTTCATCTAACTTGCAAATTTTCAGAGGTGCGATCGAATTAAAATGATCAATTACTTTATCAAGTTCAGGTGTGAGAATTCCGTCTTTAACGAGAACGATCTCGGTTGGCCGTACAGTTTGCTTGCTCCATATGCTCTCTAATGCAATTCTTAGGTGCTCAGGATCCTCCTTGTCATACACTGAAATTAGGACAGAAAAGTTCATGAGAGCGTCAATATGCGAATTTGTTAGCAATGTGCGGATTTTCTGATTTTGAAGTTATTATCGGTTTAAACCTGTAATTCTTCTGTGGATTTGAGTGACCCGAGCATGGAACGATTTTCCGCCCAACCGGTAAAGTAATTGATGGAAGTTCCGTTTCATCTTGTACTTCCCGTTTTTTTTCACCCAACTACTGTCGAAATGATGTATCGCTACAGTTTTGGAGGTCCGCTTTATATTTTTGAAATAGTAATTTTTGGGCGAAAAGTAGTCGCATGGATAGATTGCACTATTTTCATCCTCTAAGAATTGAAATTTGCCATTTGGTTTATAGTGATACCGTTGCGAAACAATTTCATTGAAAATGGTAGGCAATGGCCTGATATCCTGTGATCCGTTTTCTTTTATAAATGACTTTCCCGTGTAATAACTTAATAGATCAGCTAACAACGGATGCTTGGGGATTGCGCCAAATATGGCTGGTTCCAGATCGTTATTGTATTCAAAACCAATGAAAAAATCGTGTTTCAAAAATGGTTCCAGCGAAGCAACAATTTCAACATCTGCATCCAGGTAAATTCCTCCATTCTGGAGGAGTGCATAGATCCGGATAAAGTCGGCTGCAAAGGCGTATTTTTTTGATTCAATAGCCTCCTTTAGCCATTTGCTATCGATCGCATCCGCTTTTTCACGATCCCAGAGTACCAACTGATAATCCGGTAGATATACTTTCCAGGATTTTATGCACTTACTGATTAGTTCCGGGTATGGATCACCGCTGAGCCAGCAGATATGGATGGTCTTCGGAATCATTTCCTATTTTTGAAATAGTTCTTTAAAAAGCTTTTCCCATTTTGAGTTGATAACCTCAGGATGGAATTTTTTGACGTTCTCAATCGCATTAATACCAAATTTGATTCTCAAATCATAATCAGTGCAAAGAATTGAGATTTTATTTGTTATTTTTTCAATATCGAAACATTCAACCAAAAACCCGTTTTTATTGTCAACAACAATATCCGAAGGTCCGGTTTCACAATTAAAACAGACAATAGGTAAACCGCAAGCTTGAGCTTCTAATAATACCATCCCAAGTCCCTCTGTACGGGAAGTCATTAAATAAATCGATGACTGAAGGTAATGTTCTAGAATAAGACTTGTTGGAGGATATATTTCTACGCGATCTTTTAAACTGGATGATTCAACGCGAGAAATTATTTTTTTTTTCAAAGGCCCGTCACCTACGATTCGCAAACACCAGTGGGGGTGTGAAAGGGTTAGTTTTTCAAATACATCAAGTAAAAGATCATACCCTTTATTATAATCCATTCTACCAATGGCCAATATTATTTTATTTTCTAAAAGCGCTGGCTTTTCAGGGAATAATGAAACTGAATTTGGGATCACATAACTGTTTTGATTAATCTTTTTTAATTTCGGCAGATCCTGCTCAGAGAGAGACACAAATGCGTTTAATCGGGGAAAGAATAATTTTCGAAGTAACGACCATACATGTTTTACTGCGGTGTAGGTACTGTGCTGACAGCCTATTGTTTTGATATTTTCACTTTTCGGCAAAAGAGATAATAACAGACTGGGATAAGTCCCGATCCCAAGTACTACAGTTTTATCAGAAAAATGTCTGAAATACTTTCTCACTTTAAAAACAGATTCAAACTTCTGAGGAATATTGAATCCGTTTTCGAAATTGAAATTCAGATATTCTACTTTTACACGATTGTCAATGTTGAATATATTTGATGGTTTGAAGCATGACAATGAAATAATAGTCACAGGATAGCCAATCCCAACAAAATGATTGGCCAAGTTGACAGTCACCCTTTCTCCCCCTCCTCCAAAATGGATATCATGAAGTAAAAAAAATATTTGTATTGCGGTTGAATGTGAATTTTGCAAAATGGGAAGTTGAGGTGTAATACCTATGTTATTGCAATGCGAAAAATTGTATTCAAATAGGTAGAAATGGATGAAAGAATCATATTATTTCTTGCTCGGAAATTTTTGATCTAAGCAATTGAGACTTGCTGGTTATTTTTGTTTACAATATAAAGTAGAAACAGGATGAATATCATTTCAAAACTAGGTACTAACAGAAATCTAACCCAGAGTAGCAAGGTGTGAAACAATATTGGTATAAAGTATTCGATATTGGAATATGATAATATCTTGTTGAAGATAAGCAGTGAAAAAAACGAAAAGAATATCACTGTGATAATTCCAAACTCTACAATAGCATCGAATAATTCGTTATGCGGCATGACCAGTGATCCTTCGGTTACATTTAAGAAATTCTCCACGGGTCCGAATCCGAATAACACTTTTGCATTGAAAGGGGCGGTATAAATTGTTGCAATCACCAAGGTATTGGCGAGGAAACGAAATTGGTTCGACCCGTCATTTAAGGTGGCAATCCTGTTGATGCTGGTATCATAGGCTATTTCAGATTTTATATTGACAACATACCATAATGAAAAGAAAGTGAGAATAATATAACTGAAAATTATAAGGAGAGTGACATTCAGTTTTTGAATAAATGATTTGAAATATATTTTAAAATGTCGAATAAAATAAAATAGAATAATGCTAAAAATCAGCAGTCTACTAAGGAGAATCAACGAAAGCACTAAGACAAGCAGTTTACCATGTTTGTTGTTCAGAACATCAGAACAAATAAAAAAAAGGAAAACATAAGCCCCGGACAAGTTTAGCTGATATGCGAGTGAAGGTCTGCCATCATCAGACGAAAACACCATAAATTGAAGAATAAAAGAGAGAATGCAAAGTACATTTATGTAATTAAGGTTGATCCTCCTGATTGGTGTGAGATTGAAAAACAGATGTGGAATGCAAAGCAAGCCAAACAAACAGAGATAGGCGTTTATTAAAGAGGTCTGAAAGGTTCCCCTTAAGATCATTATAATGACTAATAGACCTCCTATAACAACCGCCCAAAGTGTATTCCGGCCAATCTCTTTTTTGATCAAGAGGGCAAAATAAATGATGACAAATGACAATCCCAACAGGATCCTAAACGGTTTTTGCAAACCTTCAGGATCGGGTAAAACAAAAAACACGATCATCATGCTGACAAAAATCAAAAATCCCAGGTAACCGGATTTGATCATTTTTTCTTCCTTTTGTGCAATTTGGATGCTTTGTTATTATTGACTTTCCCTGCTAAATATAAGATTTAGGACTGATAAAGTTAATGACAGAATCTAATTCTCAATTCTTTAAATATTTTCGATTCCTAAAATGGTTCATTTAGCCAATAATTTTTTCGCAAATAAATTGGCGTATACCAGACAGATTCTAACAAAACCTTCAGTTTTTGATATAATGTGATGCTTAACCCTCACCTGATACATCTCAATTTCTGCCTCGGGAATTGATGAAACTCCACCTAACCTGAAATTGGTAATTGGCTTTTCGACAAAATGAAATTTTACACCATTGTACACATATCTTAAAATCAGATCGTAATCACTAGAAAATTTATAGGTTGTATCAAATACACCGAAAGTATCGTAAATTTTCTTTGGAATAAAACAAGTAGGATGCTGAATCATATCGAAACGAAGTCGACGGATAGAGTTTCCAACCATTGAATAAAATTCCTCGTCCAGAAAATTGCGGAGTAGTCCGTGAATGACCTGATCGGTTCCTGTTTCGTTGTAATAATTTACAATTGTTCCAAATATATTCTCTTCATACCAGTCATCGGCATTGATAATTCCAATCAGTTCCCCTTTGGCCTTGGCAATTCCCTTGTTCATTGCATCATAAATTCCATTGTCACGCTCGCTTATCCAACTGGAAAGAAATGATTCATATTTTTTTATGATTTCAATTGTTCCGTCTGTACTTCCTCCATCAATAATAATGTACTCCTTATTTGGATAAGGTTGTTTGATCACACTTTGAATCGTCTGTTCAATCGTTTTAACGCCATTGAAAACGACTGTTATGATGCTCAATAATGGTGGATGATCAATTTTTTCCTGGGCTGCATCCTTTGTTTCTGACATCATTTTAACATCCTTATGAACTTCAGTAGTTTAGAAAGCAATTGGGTCATCTGTTTCTCGACTATTGACTTTCTAAGGTTGTGAACACCAATAAAGTAGTTGATATTTTGTAAAATCAAATCCTTAGTCTCTAATTCATACGGATTACCTGATGAACCTGAAAATCCCGATATCTGTGGGACATATTTAAATGACCGAAGTTCTAAACTGGACAGTCGTCTGTAAAATATATGTTCTAGGTACAGGTGCTGCGATTCGTCAACTTCCTTATATGAATCCAAAAGGTGCTTTTGGTATAGATTTTTACCTACCTTATAGAAGAACGTTTCGATGTGATCTTGAGGAATTTTATAGATTGTTTTGGGATGATAGATAAAACTGCTCTCAGAGATTGTGGTCAATACAACCTGATCCATATTCTTTACAATCAGGCGTCCTGTGAGTTTGAAGAAAGAATCAGATTTGGCAAGTATTTCACTCTTTTTCAATGCATAATTGATTATCTCTCCTTCGCCAAATCCTTTGCCTTTCTGTTCAATTTTAGAGTAATCTCCCTTGAATGATATAATTTCGAGTTTCTTTCGTTTTGCTAGTGCTTTTTCTTTCAATGGTGTATAGTCAAAGACAAAATCAGTGTTTTCACAAAAAACGATTTCCGAAATCAGTTTGTAATGAGTAATCGCGTAATCGATGCTGTAGAGATACTGCGAAAGACGTTCATTAACATCAGTAATTGTCGTTGATGGAATATTAAATTCTTTAATATCAATTGCACCGGTAAGAAGTAACACCATCACTTCAATGTCAGTTTAATCTGATGTTTTTTGAAAACGTTGATCAACAGGATAGTAATCAGTATCTCTGTTAATGTCGTGACAACCGCTACTCCCTGTGCCTGATACATTATTACTGCTGGGACGATCAAAAGCAAACTGAAAATGCCACCCGCCCCAACTATTCTTACAAGATATCGTTTTAAACCGAAAGTGATTAACAGATTGACCGCAAGTATTCCGTTACATATGGAAAAGAAAGGGATAAAGCTACTGATTCGTAGGATAATAATTGTTTCCGTGAATTGAGGGATTCCAAACAGAATTTTGACGATTAGTGGAGCAAATACGAATAATAATACACCTGTAGCGAAGGTTGAAATTGCAGCCACTCTTAGTACCTTATTGCCGAAATGGAGTGCTCGCTCTTTTGAATCGCGATAATAAGTATTAATTCGAGGAAAGGTAACCTGCGAAACAGAAGAGAATAATGAAATGATGGCACGGATAATTTTTTCAGAGGCCGAGAAAATTCCGACAGTTGCATCATTTGAAAAGAATCCTAAAACGACAGTATTGGTAGTCGTATACAAATTCGTTGCTACACCGGAGGCAAAAATGTGCCACCCTTCGATAATGTTCTTTTTAATGTCGACGAAACTAGGCGAATAAAATTTAACTGTCTTCTGGCTTAATATCAAAAAGGCACATGCAATTGCCGAAAAAAATGTTCCTAAAGTTTGTATTGACAGCGCTAGCATATAGTCTGATTTTTGTTTTACAATCAGAAAAGTGCAAACGAGGACGAGAATTCTTGGTACAGCATTTAACCAGGTGATATATGACATTTTTTCAAGGCCCTGAAACAACCACATAGGGAAAAATACCGTCGAGAGTACCCCGGTAAAGGCAATTAAGAGTAACAAATACATCTGTTGCAACCGGGGAATAGCAATTATAAGTGCTGCAAATATCAGAAGACTTATAAAGGCGAAGAGTAACTTGGTTATTGTAGTTGTCCAAAATACTTTACTAAGTGCTTCTTTGTCCTCACGTACCCTGACAATTTCCTGTGTAGATGAGGTGTTAAATCCAAAATCAGTCAGTAATATAAAATAAGTTACGAATGCCTGAGCAAAGGTAATCTTGCCAAAATTATCGGCTCCTAGTGTGCGTGTCAGGTATGGAAGCAGCAGAAGAGGAATAATATAGTTAACATTTTGAAGAATAAAAAGATAGGAAAAGTTTTTTTTTAGAACATTGTCCATTTAAATGTTTTGTGTTAGATTTAATTGCCTGTTCTTTTTCCTAATCTTGTTTTAATACTTCACTAATTGATCGTTTTTTGGTTTCTCCACTTGTGCCTTGTCTGTATTAGAAAGTCTTTTCCTAAAACTAATACGGTTCCTGCTATCATTCCAATAAATGCCGAAATCGCAAGGACCAACGGCCGGTTGGGACGTGATTTTTCGACGGGAACTGACACTGGTTTGATAATTGTAAATACCGGCGTCTCCTCTTTAACCTGAATTTTTGCTTGCTCCAGTTTTTTTGCCAATTCAGAGTAAACTCCTGTAAATAAGGTGTATTCCCCGTTGAGTCGCTCTTCCTCAGTTTTAGCGACTGCCTGCGATACGTTTCTGTTTCTATCCCGAAATCCTGCCAATTGCTGTTGAGCTGCCCGGTAATTCTTTTTTGCCTCGTCAAATCTTTGCTGAATAAACTCTTCATCGAGTCTCGCTTTCTCAATTTTAAACTCTGTGATATAGCGCTGAAGTAGCACCTGTGCATTCTGGGCTAATTGTGCCGATGCGTAGGCCTCAGGAAGTGAGCAACTAAGTGTAACAAATCCGTCTTTATCATTTACAATTATTGAAACTTGTTCTTCAATGATTTTTTGTACTTCGATCTCTTTTTCAGAGAGGAGGTATAATGGATTAGACTTTAACGTATTGAACTTGTTTTTCCTTTCCCCTTTGATTGTTTTGATGATAAGCGAGGGAAGTCCTACCGTATATTTTATTAAGGGATTACCAAATCTTATTTTCGTGTAATAATCGTAAAGTGTTACCTGACTATCCAGTTTCTCGAAGTTTAAGGGCGTTTTCATTAACTCCATTTGAAATGGGACGCTCGAAATAATACTTGAATAGGTTCTGGGGGACAATTCGGAACCGGTTGCTGTATTTAAACTAATTCCGGCCATCGCTGCCAACCCAGACATTCCCCCTGATAGACTTGCCAATTTTGATTTTGGGTCTGATACCTGAGGAACCATCGTTGAAGATGCGGTGAACTGATTTGGAATGAGGATTGCCACGAAGAATCCAATAAAAACGCAAAGCAGGATCAATTTGCCAATTACCTTTCTGCCGTCCCAGAAGGTTCTTGCGAGATTAATAAAATCAACCTCAGTCTCCTGACCTGTTTTTTGATCTTTGCTGTTCTCTGTGGACATGCTTTTTAATATATTGTTGGTTAGAAGGAGGTAATATTGTTATGAGACAAAATGGATATAAAATAACCGTTGATTTCAGTGATGCGCCGATATTAACTGCTGGCAAATATGCCAATGGCAAAATGCCGTTTTTTTTATCTTGTAATTACGACCAGCGTAGCTATTGAAGTAGCGATAGCGCTCAGGGCACCAGCGATGGAGATCCACTTCATGGCGCTGTCATTTTTTCTTTCGGGTTTACGTGGAACGATGATCTCAGACCCTGGCGTTAAACGGGGAGAA
>JANYLE010000379.1 GCA_025363795.1 Mariniphaga sp.
ATGTCAAAACAAGCATTTATAGAACAAGACGGAACCATTATTGAAGCATTGTCAAACGCGATGTTCAGGGTGGAATTGCAGAATGGTCATGTCACCAGGCAAAATCTTGATGTAGTGCATGCGCATCTTACCCGAGATATGGGCCGTGATGACATGACCATTCTGCAATTCCACCCTGAACATCGCGTTTGACAATGCTTCAATAATGGTTCCGTCTTGTTCTATAAATGCTTGTTTTGACATAGAAACTAATTACTTCTCCAGAATTCTGTAATGTGTGTTGAAAGACCTTTAACCTTTTTATTCCGCTCATAGAGCGCTTTCAAAAACGTCCACAAAATTAATGAGATATCTGGTATAAAAAAATACCCTGAATTTAATATTTTCCAACAACAGCAATGATGAAAATCATGCTGAGGGTTCCGCCTTGCCGCGCTTGTTTTGCCATCAGATAAATGGCAACAATCGTAACGAAAGATTTCATGTTTGGCTTAATCTTCCATAAATGGAGGAAGCCTTAAGCCAAACAGGAAATATGGATCGAATCAAAAATCTGATCCTCAAAAATCTTCGAATGAACGCATCAGTGCAAATTCTGTTTTAATTGAACTACAACTGATTATATATTGCTTTTCAGCTAACTTGCGAATTAAATTAAACATTCCGGAATATGAACCTTCGCAAAAGGAACATACAAATTAAGCTCCGGTCCGTCCCTTAATACGACCTGATTTCAACAGACCGTCGTAATGACGCATCAGCAAATGACTTTCAACTTGTTGAAGAGTATCCAGAATAACACCGACAAGGATGAGCAAAGAAGTTCCTCCAAAGAAATGTGCAAATTCTGAATTCACGCCAAGAGCCATTGCAAAAGCAGGAAGGATAGTAATCAATCCAAGAAATACAGATCCAGGTAAAGTAATTCTCGACATAATTGTATCGAGATACTCGGCTGTTTTCTTTCCGGGTTTAATTCCAGGTATAAATCCTCCGTTCTTCTTCATATCATCTGACATCTGATTCGGATTAATCGTAATGGCAGTATAGAAATACGTAAACACAATAACCATCAAGAACATCGTGAAGTTATACCAGAAACCGGTATAATCAGAGAATGATGACATCATATTCTTCAATGTATCTGAAGAGAACAAACCTGCAAGACTGATTGGTACGAACATGATTGCCTGAGCAAAAATGATTGGCATTACACCGGCAGCATTAACCTTTAAAGGGATATACTGACGTACGCCGCCGTATTGACGATTTCCAACAATTCGTTTGGCATATTGAACAGGTACTTTTCTGGTACCCTGAACCAACAGGATAGTTGCTGCAATGACGAACAGGAAGATAATCAACTCGATAATAATCATGATGAAACCTTTACCCTGCTCAGCCAAACGACTGGCAAATTCCTGTGCCAATGAATGAGGAAGACGTGCAATAATACCGATCATGATGATCATAGAGATACCATTCCCGATGCCTTTGTCTGTGATTCGTTCACCGAGCCACATAATAAACATCGAACCGGCAGCCATCACGATTGTTGAACTAACATTAAAGGAAAACGCTCCCATAACAAAAGCGGATTCAGGAAGCTGGAACCTTAAGTTTGCCAGGTATGCCCATCCCTGAAAAACCAAGATAACAACCGTTAGATAACGTGTCATCTGGTTAATCTTGCGGCGACCTGACTCTCCTTCTTTCTGCAACCGCTGAATGAAAGGAACAGCAAAACCTAAAAGTTGAATAACAATCGAGGCGCTGATGTAAGGCATAATTCCTAACGCAAAAATAGATGCGTTGGAAAATGCACCACCCGAGAACATATTCAACAATCCAAGAATTCCGTCTGAACTTTGGCTTCTTAAAGCTTCGAAATTTGCAGGATTAGGATCAATACCAGGAAGGATGACAAATGAGCCAAAACGGTAAACCGCCAAAAGCAAAAGTGTCAATCCAAGTCGTGATCTTAAATCCTCGATCTTGTAAATGTTCTTAAGAGTCTCGATTAGTTTTTTCATCAGGTTTAAAGTATTTCAGTAGTTCCTTCCAGTTTCTCAATTGCCTCTTTCGCACTCTTCGAAAAAGCATGTGCTTTAACGTCAAGTTTCACTTTCAGTTCGCCATTACCAAGGATTTTAACCTTATCATTTTTACTGGCAAAACCGGCATCCTGAAGTGACTGAAAATCAATAACTGTAAGGCTGTTTTCCTCAGCCAGAGACTGTAAAGAACTCAGATTGACTCCTTTGAACTCAACCCTGTTTACATTTTTAAAACCAAATTTTGGGACTGTACGCTGCAGAGGCATCTGACCGCCCTGAAAACCACGTTTCGATTTGTAACCAGAACGAGATTTAGCTCCTTTGTGACCACGGGTTGATGTACCCCCATGACCGGAACCTTGTCCACGCCCGATTCGTTTCTCTTTTTTGGTGGAACCTTCTGCAGGTTTTAAGTTATGCAATTCCATATCTAAAGAATATTATTCGTTAACTTCTTCAACCCTTAAAAGGTGTTGTAGTTTTCTTACCATACCTAACACTTCGGGAACAGCTTCGTGTTCAACCGGACGGTTCAACTTGCCAAGCCCAAGAGCTTTCATTATTTTCTTCTGAGCCTTAGTTGCGCCTATCGAACTCTTAAACTGTGTAATACGAACTTTTGCCATTTTTTTATAGATTATCCGTTAAACACTTTGTCCAGAGCCACGCCACGATGTTCAGCAACAGTATAGGCATCACGCAATTCGAGTAATGCTGCAAATGTAGCCTTCACCAGGTTGTGAGGGTTAGACGATCCTTTTGATTTGGCCAAAATATCATGTATCCCAACGCTTTCAAGCACGGCGCGCATAGCACCCCCTGCCTTAACTCCTGTTCCCGAAGAAGCAGGTTTAAGTAAAACGTTAGCACCACCGAATTTAGCTTCTTGTGTGTGAGGAATAGTTCCGTTAATAACGGGAACTTTCACGAGGTTCTTCTTCGCTGCGTCAACGCCCTTGGCGATGGCTGCGGTTACTTCACTGGCTTTACCAAGACCCCAGCCTACAATTCCGTCTTCGTTGCCCACAACGACGATAGCTGAAAAGCTGAATGTTCTACCCCCTTTGGTGACTTTTGTGACACGGTTAATAGCTACTAACCTGTCTTTAAGCTCGAGATCGCTGGTTTTAACCTTTTTAATGTTTTTCGCCATAATGCTTAGAATTTTAAACCTCCTTCACGTGCAGCTTCGGCAATTGCCTTCACACGTCCATGATATAAATAACCGCCACGGTCAAATTTAACAACATTGATACCTGCAGCAAGTGCTTTTTCAGCAGCAAGCTTTCCTACAAGGACAGCCTGTTCGGTTTTTGTACCGGCCACAGCAGCAATATCTTTATTCAATGAAGAAACTGACAGTAAGGTTTTTCCCGCTACATCGTCAACAAATTGAACAGAGATCTGTTTATTGCTGCGAAATACGCTCAAGCGGGGAACCTCGTTAGTACCGGAAACTACTTTCTTAATTCGTTTACGGATTCTTTCTCTTCTTTCTAATTTTGTGAGAGCCATAACTATAAAGTCAATTATTTTTTAGCAGCCGATTTACCAGCCTTACGACGAAGCTTTTCGCCAACAAATTTAACACCTTTACCTTTGTAAGGTTCTGGTAAACGAAACGACCTGATTTTAGCTGCAACGTGACCAATCAATTGCTTGTCGGCACTTTTCAGTGTAATAATCGGATTAGCCCGTTTGTCAGTAACAGCTTCGACCTTCACTTCTGAAGGGATCTGTAAGTAGGTATGGTGAGAGAATCCCAACACCAGGTCTAATACCTGATTCGAAGCTTCAGCACGATAACCTACCCCAACTAATTCCAGCTTTAATTCATAACCTTTAGACACTCCAACAACCATGTTGTGAAGAAGCGAACGGTACAAACCATGCATTGCACGGTGACGTTTCTGCTCAGTTGGACGTTTCACCACAATGTGGGCTGCTTCTACAGCAACTTCCAAATCGGGATCAACTTTCTGAGTAAGTGTTCCTAGCGGGCCTTTAACGGTAACGAGGTTTTCTTTGCTCACGTTTATCGTTACTCCAGCAGGGATTTCAATTGGTAGTTTTCCTATCCTTGACATTGTAATTCCTTCTTAATTAATAAACATAACATAAAACTTCGCCACCAACATTCAGACCTTTCGCTTCTTTATCGGTAATTACACCTTTTGAAGTCGAAATGATAGCCACACCGAGGCCATTCAATACACGTGGTACATTTTCTGTATCGCAATACTTGCGAAGTCCAGGTTTTGAAGCACGTTTCAGCGATTTAATCGCTGATGTACCATCGGCAGGATGATACTTCAGGGCAATCTTAATACTTCCCTGATAATTTACCTCGTCATCGAATTTATAATTCAGAATATACCCTTTTTCCTTCAGAATTTTGGTAATCTCCTTTTTAATGTTCGACGCAGGTATTTCCACGACTTTATGTTTTGCCTTAATGGCATTCCGAAGTCGGGTCAGATAATCTGCAATAGGATCAGTCATCTTTGCAATAAATTTAAACGATTACCAACTAGCTTTCTTAATTCCGGGTATTAATCCGGCAGAAGCCATTTCGCGAAATTGAATACGCGAAACACCAAACTGACGCATATAACCTTTAGGACGACCTGTCAGCTTACAGCGATTGTGCAAACGTGAAGGAGCCGAATTACGTGGTAATTGACTCATTCCGATGTAATCACCTTCAGCTTTAAGCCGGGCTCTTTTCTCTGCATACCTTTCAACAAGCTTTGCGCGTTTTACTTCGCGGGCTTTTAACGATTCTTTAGCCATAACTATTAATTCTTTTTAGCGTTCTTGAAAGGTAATCCAAATTTCTTAAGCAGGGCATAACCCTCTTCGTCAGTAGCGGCGGTAGTAACAAACGTGATATTGTAACCGTTCATTTTGGTTACTTTATCCAAAACGATTTCGGGGAAAATAATCTGTTCGGTAACACCGAGCGTATAATTTCCACGTCCGTCGAATTTATCTCCGATACCTTTGAAGTCACGGATACGTGGCAATGCTACAGCAACCAGTCTTTCAAGGAATTCGTACATTTTGTCGCTACGTAGGGTAACTCTAACGCCAATAGGCATTTTCTTACGAAGTTTAAAATTTGCGATGTCCTTTTTAGACAATGTAGTAACAGCCTTTTGTCCGGTAATGGTAGTAAGCTCTTCAATAGCTACTTCCATGATTTTTTTATCAGCAATAGCAGCACCAACACCTTGGTTGATGATGATCTTCTCGAGACATGGAACCTGCATAACGGATTTGTATCCGAATTCTTTCTGCATTACAGGAACGATCTCTTCGCGATATCTCTGCTTTAAAGTAGGTGTATAACCCATTACTTAATTTCCTCCCCTGATTTTTTTGAATAGCGAACTAATTTACCATTTTTATCAAGGCGGCGACCAATGCGGGTTGGTTTGCCTGTTTTAGGATCCTTCAACATCAGGTTGGAAACATGTATTGTAGCTTCCTGTTTGATGATACCACCCTGAGGACTTTTAGCGTTGGGTTTGGTGTGTTTCGACACCAGGTTTACCCCTTCCACGATAGCGCGTTCTGTTTCGCGAACAACTTCAAGAACTTTTCCAGCTTGTCCTTTTGAGTTGCCCGATATCACAACTACCGTGTCTCCTTTTTTTATGTGTAACTTTTTCTGCATGGTCTGAATGTGTTAAAGTACTTCAGGAGCTAAAGAAACGATCTTCATGAAATTGTCGCGCAACTCACGTGCAACCGGACCGAAAATACGGGTACCCCGCAATTCACCGGCAGCATTAAGCAACACGATCGCATTATCATCGAATCTAATATATGATCCGTCAGCACGGCGTACTTCTTTGGATGTGCGTACGACAACTGCTTTCGAAACAGTACCTTTCTTCATATCGCTTCCAGGCAAGGCATTTTTTACAGTCACGACAATTTTGTCCCCAACAGTGGCATAACGCTTGCGGGTTCCGCCTAAAACACGGATGACCAAAGCTTCTTTTGCACCGCTGTTATCTGCGACTGTACAACGTGATTCTTGTTGTATCATGGCTACTTCGCTCTTTCTAAAATTTTAACTAATCTCCATCCCTTCTGTTTCGACAGAGGACGTGTTTCCATTATAACTACGGTATCGCCTATGTTGCAATCATTTTTTTCGTCGTGCGCATAGAATTTGGTAGTCCTGTTTACGAACTTGCCGTAAATAGGATGTTTCTCTTTTCCCTTTTCTGCTACGATAATGGTTTTTTCCATTTTGTTACTTACAACAACACCAATACGCTCTTTCCGAAGATTCCTTGTTTCCATTGTCATAATTAATTTTCGAGTTGACGTTTACGTAATTCGGTATTCAGGCGAGCGATGTTTTTTCGGGTAAACCGTATTTTCATCGGATTTTCAAGAGGGTTGACGCTATGGTTCAATTTCATTCGCACCAATTCCTCATTTGTTATTGCGATCCTCTCGACGATTTCAGCTGTTGCTAACTCTTTGATCTCAGAATTTTTCATTATTCAATAATTGAAGATTCAACAAAATCGCGTCTAACAACAAATCTGGTAGTAACAGGCAACTTTTGAGCTGCCAGACGTAATGCCTCTTTAGCCAGGAGGAAGGGAACACCTTCAACCTCGATCATTATGCGCCCTGGTGTAACAGTGGCAACAAATCCTTCAGGAGCACCTTTCCCTTTACCCATACGAACCTCTGCAGGTTTTTTGGTAATGGGTTTATCAGGGAAAATACGAATCCAAATTTGACCCTGACGCTGCATATGACGCGTTACCGCGACCCTGGCTGCCTCAATTTGGCGGCCGGTGATCCATGCTGTTTCCAGGCATTTTATACCAAAAGACCCAAACGATAACTGGTTTCCGCGTTGTGCGTTACCTTTTAGTTTGCCCTTTTGTACTCTTCTAAATTTTACTTTTTTTGGCTGTAACATCTTGTTTTGCTTTGTCGATGGTTACTTTTTGCGTTTTTTAAACCCACCTTTACCATGTTCTGGTGTAGGACGTGGTCCTCGTTGTTGCTGCACAGATTGTCCAACATTTGGCGAGAGGTCACGTTTGCCGTAAATTTCGCCACGGCAAATCCATACTTTAACACCAATTAAACCTGTTTTGGTCAACGCTTCGGCAAGAGCATAATCAATATCAGCTCTAAGCGTGTGCAGAGGAGTTCTTCCGTCCTTGTACATT
Source organism: Mariniphaga sp. (assembly GCA_025363795.1). Classification (GTDB taxonomy): domain Bacteria; phylum Bacteroidota; class Bacteroidia; order Bacteroidales; family Prolixibacteraceae; genus JAAFHB01. The sequence continues at coordinate 7,268 of JANYLE010000379.1, forward strand.
TCTGAACGGGCCATTTCAGCGCCATTCAAACGTCCAGAGACTTGAACTTTGATTCCTTCTGCACCCATCCTCATTGTTGCTGCAATGGCCATTTTGGTTGCACGACGGTAGGCGATTTTGCCTTCCACTTGTCGTGCAATATTGGTAGCCACAATTACTGCATCCAATTCGGGGCGCTTGATCTCAAAAATATTGATCTGAACCTCTTTTTTAGTGATCTTCTTAAGCTCTTCTTTCAGCTTATCAACTTCCTGACCACCTTTACCAATAATAATACCAGGCCTTGAAGTGTGAACAGTTATGGTAATAAGCTTCAGTGTGCGCTCAATGATAATCCTTGATATGCTGGCCTTTGACAACCTTGCATTTAGATAACCCCTGATTTTGTGGTCTTCGACCAGTTTATCACCATAATCGTTACCTCCGAACCAGTTGGAATCCCATCCTCTGATGATTCCAAGCCTATTTGAAATCGGATTTACTTTTTGTCCCATACTATTATTTCGTATTTGCTTCTACAACATTTTTACTTGCTAAACGAATAGTTACGTGATTCGAACGCTTCCTTATCCGGTGTCCGCGACCCTGCGGTGCAGGACGGAGCCGTTTCAGCATGCGAGCGGAATCTACGAAAACTTCCTGCACGTATAGGTTGCTTTCTTCAAGTCTAACCCCTTCATTCTTAGCTTGCCAGTTGGCAATTGCTGAAAGAAGAAGTTTCTCTACTCTGCGTGAAGCCTCTTTCGAGGAAAACTTCAATACGTCGAGTGCACGATTTACCGCCATTCCACGAACCATATCGGTAACAAGGCGCATCTTACGAGGCGAAGTTGGGACTTCGTGCAGACAAGCCTGAAATCTTGCGGCTTTTGCTTGCTTTAGCAATTCAGCACTTTTCTTTTTTCTAGAACCCATCTTGGTACTTTTTACTACTATTATACATTTCCGCGTTCATGGCTTATTTCTTCTTATTACCACCATGTCCCCTGAAGGTGCGGGTAGGAGCAAATTCCCCTAATTTATGGCCAACCATATTCTCAGTTACGTAAACAGGGATAAATTTATTCCCGTTGTGCACTGCAATTGTGTGACCTACGAAATCAGGCGAAATCATTGAATGTCTTGCCCATGTTTTGACTACCGACTTTTTGTCTGCTTCGTTTAGAACCAGAACTTTCTTTTCTAACTTAAAGTCGATAAAAGGGCCTTTTTTTAGCGAACGACTCATAATCTACTTTACTTTTTAAATTTAGTGATTACTTTTTCCTACGTTCTATGATATACCTGGAAGAAGCTTTCTTCTTCGAACGGGTTTTAAAGCCCTTAGCAAGCAATCCTTTCCGTGAACGTGGGTGACCACCGGAAGCACGTCCTTCTCCACCACCCATTGGGTGATCGACAGGGTTCATAACGACACCGCGGACACGAGGACGACGTCCCTGCCAACGGCTTCTACCGGCTTTACCTGATCTTTCAAGGCCATGGTCTGAGTTTCCGACGGTACCTACCGTTGCACGGCATGTTACTAGTATCATACGGGATTCGCCAGAGGGGAGTCTAATGATTGCATATCGTCCTTCACGCGAGGTGAGCTGTGCATATGTTCCGGCGGACCGGGCCATGATGCCTCCCTGTCCGGGATGCAGCTCAATATTGTGAACGATAGTACCAAGAGGTATTTTGGCTAATGGAAGTGCATTTCCGATTTCGGGAGCAACCTCACTACCTGAAACGACGGTCTGTCCAACCTGAAGACCGTTCGGTGCAAGCATGTAACGTTTTTCCCCATCGGCATATACCAAAAGTGCGATGCGAGCCGTACGATTTGGGTCGTATTGGATCGAATCTACTCGTGCAGGAACACCGTCTTTCTCTCTTTTGAAATCGATAACACGGTATTTCCTTTTATGCCCTCCACCTATATACCTCATTGTCATTTTACCGGCGCTATTACGGCCTCCGGTACTCTTCATGGGCCTTAACAATGATTTTTCAGGTGTGTTGCCAGCTGTAATGGTCTCAAAGGTACCTGCTACTTTGTGCCTTTGTCCCGGAGTTACTGGTTTTAACTTTCTAACTGCCATCTCTTACTTTAGATATTGCTGTAAAAATCAATATTTTCTCCTTCGGTTAACGTAACAATTGCTTTTTTATAAGCATTGGTACGACCGGTTATAACCCCGCCTTTTGTAAAGCGCGATTTTAATTTCCCGGCATACACCATTGTATTAACGGTGATAACCTTAACGCCATAGATTTCTTCCACGGCCTTTTTGATCTCGTGCTTGTTTGCCTTCTTATCAACCCTGAATCCATATCGGTTATACTTCTCCGATAACTGGTTCATTTTCTCGGTTACTATAGGGCGAATCAAAATATCAACCATTGTCTTTCGCGTTAAATCTTAAATAATTCCTCAACTTTGATCACAGAACTTTCGACCAAAACAATTTTCTGGGCGCGCATAATCTTGTATGTGCTTAATTCTGAAGCTATTACAATTTCAACGTTCTGTAAATTTCTGGAGGACAAATATATATTTTTATTTGTTTCTGCTAACACAATTAGCGATTTTTTATCACTAATCTTCAGATTATTCTGTAAAGCCAAAAATTCTTTCGTTTTTGGGGCTTCAAAAGAAAAATCTTCGAGAACCAAAATTTCATTCGACTGGGCTTTGTAAGTGAGTGCCGACTTACGTGCAAGCTCTTTAAGCTTTTTGTTCAGCTTGAAATGATAATCTCTTGGCTGAGGCCCGAAAATACGACCACCACCACGAATTGTACCAGATTTCCTGCTTCCTGCACGAGCGCCGCCAGTTCCTTTTTGACGTTTGATTTTACGGGTTGATCCCGCAATTTCGCCACGATCCTTTGCCTTGTGAGTACCCTGACGCTGATTTGCCAAGTATTGCTTCACGTCGAGATAAATCGCGTGATCATTAGGCTCTACCGCGTAGATTTCAGTATTGAGTTCTACGATTCTTCCGGTTTCTTGTCCTGCTTTGTTTAAGACTGCGATTTCCATTACTTCTCGATGATTAAGTATGAACCATTAGCTCCTGGTACGGAACCTTTAACAATCAACAGATTATTTTCAGGAATAACTTTCAAAACCTCAAGGTTCTGAATGGTTATTTTGTCACCTCCCATACGTCCTGCCATACGCATTCCTTTGAATACGCGTGAAGGATACGAAGAAGCGCCAATAGATCCCGGGGCACGCAACCTGTTGTGCTGGCCGTGTGTGCTTTCGCCAACTCCACCAAATCCATGGCGGCGTACAACACCCTGAAATCCTTTACCTTTCGATAATCCAGTGATATCGATGTAACTTGAAGGCTCTAACATATCAACTGTAATGATATCTCCAAGCTTTACCTCAGCTCCGAATCCGCTGAATTCAACAACTTTTTTCTTCGGAGCAGTATCGGCCTTTTTAAAATGGCCGATTTCGGGCTTTGTCGCATGCTTTTCTTTCTTGTCCTGAAAGCCTAGCTGAACCGCTTCGTAACCATCTTTTTCAAGTGTACGAACTTGCGATACAACGCATGGACCTGCCTCAATCACAGTGCATGGGATGTTTTTCCCCTCAACACTGAATACGGAAGTCATTCCGATTTTCTTTCCAATTAATCCTGGCATTTTTTACTGATTAAGCAGTTTTTAATTAAACTTTAATTTCTACCTCGACACCACTTGGTAATTCAAGTTTCATTAGGGCATCGATCGTTTTAGCTGTGGAACTGTAAATGTCAATCAACCTCTTGTAAGAAGATAATTCGAATTGTTCCCTCGATTTTTTGTTAACAAAAGTAGATCTTAGAACTGTAAAGATTCTCCGGTGTGTTGGAAGCGGAATTGGTCCGCTGACAATAGCTCCGGTCGTTTTCACAGTTTTGACAATCTTCTCGGCCGATTTATCAACCAAGTTGTGATCGTACGATTTCAGTTTGATTCTGATTCTTTGACTCATGATAAGAACGTATTGATTGGTGTTGATTATAACAAATCTGTTCTGCCTTTAACATTCTCAAGAACTGCAATGGCAATGTTTTTAGGTACTTCAGCATAATGCGAAAACTCCATTGTGGAAGTTGCACGGCCAGAAGACAATGTACGTAATGTCGTTACATACCCAAACTGCTCAGCAAGTGGAACCAAAGCTTTAATAACACGAGCTCCAAATTTGGAATCCATGCTTTCAACATGCCCCCGGCGACGGTTTAAGTCGGAAACTATATCACCCATGTAATCATCAGGCGTTACAACTTCTACTTTCATAATTGGCTCCAACAAGACAGGTTTTGCCTTGGAAGCTGCATTTCTGAAAGCTTGTTTTGCACAAAGCTCAAACGAAAGAGCATCCGAGTCAACCGGGTGGAAAGATCCATCAATCAAAGTGACTTTCAGGTTCTCAATTTTAAATCCGGCCAATGGTCCATTGTTTAACGACTCTTTGAAACCCTTCTCAACAGCAGGAATAAATTCTCGTGGAATTGTTCCCCCTTTAATACTATCTACAAACTGCAGACCGACAACGCCTTCGTCTACCGGACCAACTTTTACGCTGATATCGGCGAACTTACCACGACCCCCGGTCTGTTTCTTAAATACTTCACGAAGCGAAACCTCTTTAGTAATGGCTTCTTTATATGCAACCTGTGGAGCTCCCTGGTTACATTCAACCTTGAACTCACGTTTCAGACGATCTACGATAATTTCGAGGTGAAGTTCACCCATACCGCGGATCACTGTCTGACCGCTGTCTTCATCGGTTCTAACCTGGAAAGTTGGATCCTCTTCAGCAAGCTTTAACAACCCGGTTGTAAGTTTATCAATATCGTTTTGAGTTTTAGGCTCAATCGCAATACCAATAACTGGTTCCGGGAAAGTCATTGATTCCAGAATAATCGGTTTTTCAAGACTGCATAGAGTATCACCCGTACGAATATCCTTAAAACCTACAGCGGCACAAATGTCGCCGGCTTCGATTACATCGCGGGCTGTTTGTTTATTGGCATGCATCTGGAACAAACGAGAAATACGTTCTTTTTTGCCGGTACGCATGTTTAAAACATAAGAACCTGCATCAATTTTCCCCGAATAAACGCGGATAAAACATAAACGTCCAACAAACGGATCAGTTGCAATTTTGAATGCCAAAGCTGCAAGAGGCTGATCAACAGAAGGTAAACGTTCAATAACTTCATCCGTATCAGGATCTCTTCCTTCAATTGATCCAATATCCAATGGGTTTGGCAAAAAGGCACAAACCGCATCAAGCAAAGTTTGAACCCCCTTGTTTTTGAATGCTGAGCCACAAAGCATCGGAATAATTGCACCTGTAAGTGTCGCTTTACGGATTACCGCGATAAGCTCGTCAACAGTGATGCTGTTGGAATCAGCAAAGAACTTTTCCATCAGTACTTCATCCTGCTCAGCAACAGATTCTACCATCTTATCGCGCCATTCATGCGCTTGTTCGACCAGGTCAGCAGGAATCTCTTCTATATCATACTCAGCGCCCATTGCCTCATTGTGCCAATAGAGCGCCTTCATGCGAATAAGATCAATAACGCCCTTAAAATTTTCTTCAGCCCCAATTGGAATCTGAATTGGAACAGGATTTGCTCCAAGTTTCTCCTTAATGTCTGTATAGACACGGTAGAAGTCAGCACCCGCACAGTCCATTTTATTAATGAACGCGATTTTTGGTACACCATATTTCTCAGCCTGACGCCAAACAGTTTCAGACTGCGCTTCAACTCCTCCAACGGCGCAAAATGTAGCTACTGCTCCGTCAAGAACCCTTAGAGAACGCTCAACTTCAACGGTGAAGTCAACGTGTCCGGGAGTATCAATAATATTTATCTGATGGACAATATCATTGTACTTCCACTCAGTGAACGTCGCAGCAGAAGTAATTGTGATACCGCGTTCCTGTTCTTGTGCCATCCAGTCCATTGTAGCGGCACCATCATGAACTTCACCAATACGGTGAGTCTTACCGGTATAAAACAAAACCCTTTCAGTGGTTGTGGTTTTACCAGCATCGATGTGAGCCATGATACCAATGTTCCTGGTATTTGTAAGATCCCTTTTAGCCATTATATTTGATCCTGATATCTACTTAATTAAAATCTGAAATGAGCAAACGCACGGTTTGCTTCAGCCATCCTGTGTGTATCTTCCTTCTTTTTGAATGCTCCACCTTCTTCGTTAAAAGCTGCAACAGTTTCTGCGGCAAGCTTTTCAGCCATTGAGTGACCTGAACGTTTGGCAGCAAACTGGATTAAGTTGTGCATTGATATTGCCACTTTACGTTCCGGACGAATTTCCATTGGAACCTGAAAGTTAGCACCACCAACACGTCTGGATTTTACTTCAACCATCGGGGTGATGTTTTGTAAACCCTTTTTCCATGCATCAAGCGCGGAAACTTCACTGTCTTTCAATTTCTTTTCAACGATATCGAGTGCATCGTAAAAAATCTTGAAAGCAATGGTTTTTTTGCCATCTCTCATCAGGCTGTTAACAAATCTTGTTACCAGCACATCTTTGAATTTAGGATCAGGCAAAATGATCCTTTTCTTTGGTTTTGTTTTTCTCATCTTAGTTACACATTGTTTGTGTTATTCGAATCGGTTGTTGTTCAGTCTTCAGTTTAAATAGCCTGCTCATGGCAAACCCTTACTCAGCCAAACCTCCAAACAAATAACTAATTAATTACTTCTTCTTTTTAGTAGCAGCTACAACTTGTCCTGGTTTCGGGCGTTTTGCGCCATATTTTGAACGGCGTTGTTTGCGACCTTCCACACCTGCAGTGTCGAGAGCTCCACGAATAAGGTGATAACGTACACCTGGTAAGTCCTTTACACGACCTCCGCGAACAAGCACAATTGAGTGTTCCTGCAAGTTGTGCCCTTCACCCGGGATGTAAGCATTTACTTCTTTCTGATTGGTCAACCTTACTCTGGCAACCTTTCTCATAGCCGAATTCGGCTTTTTAGGCGTCGTGGTGTAAACACGAACACATACGCCCCTTCGTTGTGGGCAAGAATTAAGTGCCGGAGATTTACTCTTATCTGCGATACTTGTTCTTCCCTTACGTACTAACTGTTGAATAGTAGGCATAAACGTTTTTAAATTTGAATTATAATAAAATACACACGAAAATGAACTCAATTCCAATCCATTTACACGAAAGATCAACGCGATAACCGTTTCCAGCCTTGCGAATCTTCCCCAAAATGGACTGCAAAAGTACACAATTCCTATAGAAAACAATCACTTCTGCGAAAAAAAAGTGTTTTAACACTAAAGTTTAAGAATAGTTCAACCTAAATCAGTCCATGTGAAATAAAAAATTCGATTCTGAACATCATCCAATCCGAACGGCCAAGCTAGTTTCGACCAGTAAAAAAGTCGGGCAGCAGTGCAAAAATTTATATTTAAAAACATGTTTATCCTCACAAACCAACTTGCCTAATAGCCACACCATGTCGGTTAGTAACAGCTAATCAACGAACTGAACTGTAATTTCCAATAAATATTGTTTTATAAAGGAAATTGACGTTTCTGTCCCAACGTTGGAACGTTTTAAAAAATTTCTATTTTTGATGGAATTGAAGAATAATCATTTCTGATAAGCACAACCTGATCAAGTTGTTTTTCAGCAACTTTATTTTTTCAAATGCTTACCTGTGATCACCGCTATTGGTTGAAACGGAATTTTTAATGCGGTATCAAATTGATTATTATTTGTTTAGTTAGAATGTTTACTTTTAAAATCCATCATTTGGATTTCTTTTTGTCTTGTGTTGATGAATTAATTTGATTTTCAAACTAATAGATTAAATAGTTTTTATCTAAATTTTATCACATGAAAGTATATCAAACTAAAGAGATCCGGAACATTACCGTAATTGGTAATTCCGGCGCAGGGAAAACCACCCTCGTAGAGGCGATGCTCTACGAGGGTGGTGTAATCAGTCGCAGAGGCGATGTGAAAACAAAAACCACTGCATCCGACTACAATCTTGTTGAACAGGAGTATGGCAATTCGGTACACGCCACGGTTCTTTACACCGAATTTGAAGGTTGTAAGATCAACATCATCGACACCCCCGGGATGGATGACTTTGTGGGCGGTGTAATTCCTGCCTTAAGTGTTGCAGCCACCGGGCTACTAGTATTAAATGCTGTAAATGGAGTTGAAGTTGGAACTGAGATTGCCAACCGAAACGCCGAAAAATTCCACAAACCGCTTATTTTTGTTGTCAACCATCTCGACCATGAGAACAGTAACTGGGACAACACAATCGAAATGGCCAAAACCACCTTTGGCAATAAGCTAGCCATCGTACAATATCCGATTAATCCCGGATTAAGTTATAACAAGGTAATCGATGTGCTTAAAATGAAAATGCTCCAGTGGGGACCAAACGGAGGAGCACCCGAAATTCTTGACATTCCCGCATCTGAACTTGAAAGGGCAGACGAGGCACACAATCAACTGCTTGAAATGGCAGCTGAAAACGACGAAGAATTAATGGAGCTCTTCTTTGAACAGGGAAACCTTAACGAGGATGAAATGCGGAAAGGGCTTAAACTTGGAATGCTAAGCCGTGGTCTTTATCCAGTATTCTGTACCTGTGCCGCACGCGATATGGGTATCCGCCGATTGATGGAATTTATTTGCAATGTTGCT
>JANYLE010000397.1 GCA_025363795.1 Mariniphaga sp.
TGTAAATGAGATACCTTGCTGACCGGCGGTTCCGATCATCACTGACTGGATCAACAACTGATTGGCAAATCGGCTTCCACCCCATTCGAGGATAAAGCTTGCTCCTGCACCCCCTTTATCCTCCTTGTCTTCAATCACAAATTCGATTGCTTCCAACGGTTTCAAAAGGATGGGGCGCTCAACGAAACTACGTAATAACTTCCCTTTCGAGTCATTGTAAAACCCTGCAAAAACGTAAGCGCTGTCTTTGAGTGATATATTCCTTACGCTGATGGTAGAGGTCAACAGAAATCGCTGAGTGCCGTCGAGGTGATAAATATCCGAATAAACAGGCACATAGTCAATCTCCTTATATTTTAAAGAGGCGGTATCCAGCATCACATAGTTGTAGTTATGACTTGGATAATTGATCTTTGAGTTGGCACCTCGCTCTTTATTTTGACATGATGCAAAGAAAGTGAGCAACAAGATGGGGAGAATTAGATTCTTCATGGCTTATGCTGTTTGATAAATAGCTGCAATTTATAAAAATCAATGATCAATGAATCTCACCTGACCCAAAAATAGGTATGAACCTGTTTGCATCAGCAGTAAAGGTTCCAAATAAAAAATCCCGGAGATGTTTTTGACGACCTCCGGGAAATGTTTCTTTTTAGCCATCCAGAAAGCTGGTAAATGGCTTAATGAGCTCTTCCCTAAGAAGATAAAATCCGGATTGAATCCAGTAGCTTAGGATTCATCTCCTTATCGTATTTTATAGCTTTATTGAACGAAGTAAGTGCGATTTCGTCATTTAGGATGCCAACCATAACGCTTTGCTGATCATCGAGTAACGTTTCAACAGCAGCAACACCCAAACGGCTTGCCAAAATGCGGTCGGAGGCAGTTGGCGATCCGCCCCGCTGTATATGACCAAGAACGGTTACCCGTACGTCATATTGAGGATAATCCCGCTCAACTTGTTTGGCAATATTAAATGCTCCTCCTGCTTTTTCACCTTCGGCAACAAGGACAATTGAGGAATTTTTACTCTTCCGATAACCGGATTTGATGAAATTTTCAAGTGTCATCAGGTCCGTGTCGGTTTCAGGAATCAAAACAGCTTCGGCGCCCGAAGCGATTCCACCATTCAGTGCAAGAAAGCCGGCATCACGTCCCATCACTTCGATGAAGAAGAGGCGTTCGTGAGCAGTTGCTGTATCGCGAATTTTATCAACCGCTTCGATGATTGTATTTAAGGCAGTGTCGTATCCAATTGTAAAATCGGTTCCGAACAGGTCATTATCGATAGTTCCCGGGATACCCACGATAGGAAAGCCAAATTCCTGGGCGAAAACTCTTGCCCCGGTAAATGTGCCATCCCCCCCGATTACTACCAAGGCATCAATTCCTGCATCACGCAGATTTTGGTGAGCGATTTCGCGCCCCTCCCTGGTACGAAATTCCATACTGCGAGCGGTCTTGAGTATGGTCCCACCAAGTTGGATAATGTTACTGACATCACCAGATGCCATGGGTTTGAAAATGTTTTCGATCAGCCCTTTGTAGCCATGTAAAATTCCCACAACCTCGCGACCATAAAAAATAGCGGTTCGGGTTACTGCCCGTACTGCCGCGTTCATTCCCGGAGCATCACCACCTGACGTCAGGACACCAATCTTTCTGATTGGATTATCGTTGTAATCATCCGGCATTGAAACCCTAATTTCCTTACCCATAATATTTTCATTTAAACACTGCAAATTTAAGCGCGAAAGAAGAACGGAACCTCAATTCGTCGTTAAATTTACTTAAACTTTTCGATAGCCAATTTGCGCACAACTTCGGCCACCTCTTCGAGAAGGTTTTTTGGCGTTGAGGTTGCACCACAAATGCCCACTGAATCAATACTTTCAATCCATCTAGCATCAAGTTCTTCAATTGAAGAGATAAATTTACTGTTGGGGTTGACCGATTTGCAGATATTATAAAGCATTTTTCCATTCGAACTTTTCAATCCGCTTACGAAAAGGATCAATTCGAATCGCGCCGAGAACTGCCGGATTGCAGGAATCCGGTGGGCAACCTGGCGACAAACCGTGTCGTGAATTTTTACAGGAACATTGATGGCTCTTCGTTCCAACTCATCTGCTAATAGGTGAAAACCCTCCAAATCCTTGGTTGTTTGAGAATAAAGTTCGATTGGCCGCGTAAAATCAAGTTTGTCAAGTTCTGATGTACCCTCCAAAACAATCGCTTCTCCTTTTGTCTGTCCAACAAGCCCGTTTACTTCAGCATGACCTTTTTTACCGAATATGACAAATTGCGCATTATTGGCTTTGCCTGATTCATAACCGAGACGAATGCGTTGCTGAAGTTTCAACACAACAGGACAAGTTGCATCAATCAGCCGGATATTATTCTGACGTGCATATTCATAAGTCGATGGTGGTTCACCATGAGCACGTAACAAGACCGTCGCATCTTTCATCGTAAAAAAACGTTCATGATCAATAGTGATCAAACCGTTTTTTGTCAGTCGGTCAACTTCGGCATCGTTATGCACAATATCTCCCAGGCAATAAAGCACATCCTGTTGCAAAAGCGTCTCCTCCGCTTTTCGGATTGCTTCAACAACACCAAAACAAAATCCAGAATTCTGATCTATTTCTATAATCATTATACTTTATTTCAGATTTCAGCAATCCGGCTGAGTACCCACTTAAGCTGTTCATCGCGTGTCATAAAACTGTTATCCAGAACAATAGCATCGTCAGCTTTACGCAAAGGACTCTCTTTCCGGGTTTCGTCATACCGGTCGCGTTCGATAATATTGGCCCGGATCTCTTCATAACTGACACTCTCCCCTTTTAAGGTAAGTTCATCGAACCTGCGTTGAGCCCGAACATCAGGTTGAGCGGTCATGAATATTTTCAGCTCAGCCTCTGGAAATACGACTGTCCCGATATCCCGCCCGTCCATCACGATACCTTTCGATTTTCCCATCTCCTGCTGAAGGGCAACCAAACGGTGACGTACTTCAGCCACAGCAGCAACAGGACTAACATTGTTAGATACAGCAAGTAACCGGATCTCCTGTTCAACATTTTCCCCGATTAACCAGATATCGTTGTGCTGTGTCTCCGGATTAAGCCTGAAATAGACTTTGATCTGGTCAAGTTTGTTTTTTAATTCCGGGATGTTCACAATGCCATTATCAATCAGGTTATGACGCAGGCAATAGAGCGTAACTGCACGGTACATAGCACCTGTGTCAATAAAGATATAATTCAGCTTTTGAGCAATCTCCTTTGCAACTGTACTCTTTCCACAAGATGAGTGACCATCGATAGCGATGATGATTTTATTGTTGTTATCCGACATTTTCTTTTTTAATTATCGAAACAAAGATAACGTTTAAGGAGATAACCAGAGGATGGAGAAAAGGTTTACCGGACAAATTGTGAAAGGTTGACTGCAATGGAGAAATAATGCGAAGTTGCAGCCAGATGGTAACTGGCGATCCCATAGTTAAGATTAAACTTTGCTATTTTGACGCCCAAACCAGCTGAGAACCCTACCAGACCGGGATGATTTCCGATTGCCAACTCTTTTTGCCGCTGGTAATTATAACCGAACCGGACTGTTACATGCTGTTCCGGAATAAGCTCAGCTCCAAAAACCATATGGCGCATGAGCAGTGACGTGAACCCATTGGATTTTTCGACGGGCTGAGTAACATCATTTTGACTATTCAGATAGGATAAATTCCACCTGTTCAAATGATCAGCCGTAACCAAAAATCGGATTGGTGCGTGGGCAAGCTTTTTTGAAAATCCCAGTTGAATATCCCACGGGAGCTTTTCCCGATCAGCATTATCATAATAGGTAGTGATCTGACAACCAATATTTCTGGCAACAATTGAGAAAACAGAAAGTTGATTCTTCGCTATATATGTAATTCCAAGATCAGCTGCAAAACCTAAAGACTGGTAACTCTCGAACGAAGAGAGGATTGGTTTTATATTTATACCCGCTCTCAACTGAGGGGTTATTGTTCTGGAATAAAATAGATTGAAAGCATATTCTGCCGCACTGAAGGTTCCCGTCTGCTGACCTGTTTCTGAGGCTCCTTCAAACGTTCCGTAATTGACATAGTGAATTCCTATTGCAAAGGAGTTAGGGCCTTTCAAATTTGGAGCGAATGAAGCATATCCAACACTGATCCCGGCAATATATTGTACATAATTAACAGACAACTGATTCCTCATTGAATCGGACAGCAGTGATGGATTATAAAAAGTGAGATCCAGATCGTTATCGGTAAATGCTATTTGCGATCCGCCAAGAGCTGCCACTTTTGCCGAGTTAGGAATATCAAGAAACCTGTAAATGCCCTCGCCTCCGATTTGACCGAATAAACAGCCAAAAGGATAGCCAACAAAAAAGAGACCAAGTAGCAGGTTTTTCACTAAGCCTTTATTAGTTATTTAATTGATTGCAATAATCTGCCTCCGGCTCTTGGGTGCAAGTGGCCAGTTACCAAATTGCCTATAAGAGTTTTTCCTGTTTAAGTAGTTCAACAACTTCGTAAACAATTGGACAAAGCTCGCGATTCAGGCTGGTAATGTCAAGAAGCTGGTAAAACCTGCGCCTGTCAGTGTGCGGATATTCGCGGCAGGCTTTTGGCCTGAATTCATAAATCAAACAATAGTTGTCAGGCATCAGAAATGGACAAGGCGTTTCGTTGAACACGTAGGTTTTATCCTCATCCATATGAAGGTAACGGGCAACAAAATCAACATCCTTCATCTTAAGCCGATGGGAAATCTTCTCGATGTCTTTGTCCGTAACCATTGGACTAATTGACTTGCAGCAATTTCCACATGTCAAACAATCGAACCGATTCGACACTTTATCGTGAATCCTGTGGGCAACATCATCGAGTTGCTTAGGCTTTTTCCTTTTCAGTTTCGAAAAAAAAGTCTCGGTTTCCTCCTGATTTTGCTTTGCGAGCGCGCGTACATTGTTTTTATCTGCCTCCATTTTGTTGTATAGATACTAATCTGGCTATAAATTTTTTCATTTTTACCTGTGCAATAAAAAGTCCTGCAATCACAACTGTTATTCCTGCAAGCTTTCTTAGACCCAGTGGTTCATCAAGGATGTACCACGCAAAGATAGCAGTCATAACGGGAATGATATTGATGAAAATATTGGCATCGTTGATTCCCAATTTTTTAACACTATAAGTATAAAGGATAAATGCGATACACGAGGCAAAGAGTGCTAATTTCACGATTGCGATGAACGCGGGAAGATTAAAGGGAGTATTGAGCAATGTTTTGCTTTCGAAAATCAGCCAAAACGGCATAAAGAAGAAAATCCCGATAAAATTCTGGTAAGTGATAATCGTAGTAACGTTGTATTTGGTTGACAGGTCTTTCAAAACAACCGTATATGCAATTGCGGCAAATACAGCCAGAAATTCAAGACCAATTCCAAGAGGTGAAGCAACAAAGTTGAACGAAGAATCAAAAACCACGATTCCGACCCCAATAAAGGAAAGGATAATTCCGATAAGGTTGCGAACCGACAACTTCTCGCCATAAAACCGCGATGCGGCAACCGGCGAAAAAAGCGGAATTGTAGCGATGATCATAGCCCCCATTGTACTTGTAACATATTTTAAACCAAAGCTTTCTCCCATAAAATAAAGGAAAGGTTCAAAAAACGCCAATAAAAGAAAGGTCTTGTAATCCTTCTTCTCGACCTTCAATAGTTTTTTACTTGCCCAGCTGTAAAGCAACATTAGTAAAGTGGCTATTATCAATCGAAAGAAAACTGTGGTAAGCGGACCATAAGCAACGTAAACCTCTTTCACCCAGACAAAAGAAAATGCCCAAAAAACCATTGCAAAAACCACTGCGATATAAACGATCCCCTTTTTTTGACGCATATTAAAATCTGAACCGCAAAAGTAGGATTAATTAATCAGAGAACCATCGGGATAATTTCCACGATGTTACTTGAATGCCCAATGAATTTGAATAACTGTTTTCCGTTATCTTAACGTCAAATTTCCAAAGATGGGAAGTACAACAATCAGGGCAGGTTTAGGAGTTAAAATAGCTGCAAGCAGAAAATTGTTAGTGCCATATAAAAGGCCTTTGTATTAAAACAAAAAACCCAACAATGTATTTTACAACATGTTGGGCTTTATAATGGGTGGAGGATGGGGCTTGAACCCACGACCCCCGGAACCACAATCCGGTGCTCTAACCAGCTGAGCTACATCCACCATTAAGAGGTTGCAAATATAGAGAATGTTTTTGGAATCGAGCAAATGATTCTTTAAAAAAACCATTTCTTTATTAATCAATTTAAATACAGATCATTATAAATATTGAAGCCTTTATGGAGATCATATTGACAAAAAAGGTTCCGGGTTACAACACTATTGTTAACTTTGTTTTTCGGTACCAAATTTTAACCAGGAAATGAATTATTTATTAGACAATCCCGATGCAGAGCGGATCTTTCAGGAAATCTTATCAAAGATTAAACCATTGCAGAACGGCGAAGTGGTCAACTCGATGGAAAAAAGAGGAGTTGTCTATAAAGTGAACTTTGGCGTTTCCGTTCCATTGCTTCGGCAATTGGCTTCGACTTACCAGAACAATCATCTTTTGGCATTGAAATTATGGAACAAGCAATGGCGCGAAACCATGATCCTTGCAACGCTGCTTGAAGTACCCAGTGAAGTGACTGAAAACCAAATAGATTTCTGGGTAAAAAATTTCCCTTCGATTGAAATTGCCGAACAGGCAGCAATGAATTTGTTTTCCAGAACCAGTTTTGCCTATCAAAAAGCATTCGAATATTGCCATGGTAAAAAGTTGTTGGTTAAGATCGTAGGTTTGTTAATGATCGGACGGCTGGCCCTCACAGATCGTGAAGCTACCGATGAGAAATTCGAGACGTTTTTCGAGTTGATGCCACCTCTTTCGAAAGATCCTCAATTGGCAATTGTATTCTCACGGGTTTTTATTCAGATAGGTATGCGAAATCTGAATCTAAATGAAATAGCGATCCGTCACGCCATGATTTTGAAGACCATCGATTCGAAAACAGCCCAGGAAAATGCGGAACACATCATTGATGAGCTCGAAAATGACGACATTAAAGAGATCATCAAAAGCCGATCAGCAGGAATAACGAACTAAAAAACGGTCTGTTAGACCATATTGCCTCTCCTTTTTTGACCACAAATTTTAATTCGCTAATTTCGCCTCCCAGTTTTAACACCATTTATTGCTTATGCAAGTCATTGAAGTAAAAGAGCCTGGCACAGTCAAAGCTTTTCATAAAGTTCCCCACGATATTTATAAAGACGATCAAAACTGGATTCCCCAGTTGGAAGTGCTTGAAGATATAGCCTTTGATCCCACAAAAAATGCTTTTTACAAAAATGGTGACGGAACTCGCTGGATTTTGCAAAATGATAACGGTAAAGTAATTGGCCGTATCGGAGCATTTTTTAACGGCAATAAGGCCTATGATTTTAAGCAACCTACGGGAGGATGCGGGTATTTTGAGTGCATCAATGATCAGGAAGCTGCCAACCTGCTGTTTGACACAGCCAAAGCATGGCTGGCACAACGCGGAATGGAAGCAATGGATGGTCCTGTTAATTTTGGCGAAAACCTTGTCAACTGGGGACTTCTGGTGGAAGGATTTATGCAACAGGGATATGGTATGCCCTACAATAAGCCCTATTATTTGCATTTATTTGAAAATTACGGATTTAAGGTATATTTTGAACAATACAGTTACCATCTGAACCATAAGGAACCTTTCCCTGAGCGATTCTGGAAGATTGCAGAATGGGTAGCTAAAAAGCCCAATTTGAGATTCGAGCACATTAAGTTCGATAACATTGAGAAATATATTCAGGATTTTGTAAAGATTTACGAAAAAGCCTGGGCGCGCCACGACAATCATAAACCAGTTGATCTTGACGATATCCGCGGGATGATGAAGATCGCCAAGATTGTCGCCGACGAAGATTTCATCTGGTTCGGTTACCAAAACGATGAACCGGTTCTCCTGTTTGGGATGATTCCCGACTGGAATCAGATTTTGAAAAAGCTGAATGGAAAATTGAACTGGTGGAGTATTTTGAAGTTCATCTGGTATAAAAAGATCCACACAATCACTCGGGCACGCATCCTGATCATGGGAGTAGTTCCCAAGTGTCAGGGAACCGGACTTGAATCAGCAGTGTTCTGGCATCTTGATAAAGTAATGCAGAAAAAGCTGTGGATAAACGAAGTAGAGCTATCGTGGGTTGGCGATTTCAATCCTAAAATGGTGGCGATTTATATGTCTGTCGGTGGTGTTCACGCGAAGACACACTATACCATGCGTTATCTTTTCGACCGGACTGTTCCATTTGAACGAGCCCCAATGCTGTTGGCAAAAGAGCCCCGGATAATGCGCGAGGAGAAAGCTTTATCACCCGAAAACTAAGGTTGGGAAAAGAGAATTTGATCAAAACAAAAATTTGTAAATTCTTTTAAAATTTTCTATTGCACATTATTGAAGTATGCTTATCTTTGCAACCCGTATCAAAGGAAGAGTTTTAAACAAACTAAGCAATAAAAATCACGAAATAAGCGTGATTTGAGGTTCTTCCCGAGATGTTGAAAAATTTAGACGGGTTTCGGGAAGCAAATTAAAAACAAAAAATAAGATTCAGATGAAAAAAGGAATACATCCGGAAAGTTATCGGCTGGTAGCATTTAAAGATATGTCAAACGAACATACTTTTATTACCAGGTCATCAGCTGCATCAAAAGAGGCAATTGAAATTGATGGTGTTGAGTATCCACTTATTAAAGTGGAAATTTCAAATACCTCTCATCCATTCTATACAGGTAAGATGAAACTTGTTGATACAGCAGGACGTGTAGATAAGTTCTTAACCCGTTATTCCAAACACATGGATAAGCGTAAGCAATAAGCAGTAAGATATTTTAATTAACCCCGTATTTGAACAGTACGGGGTTTTTTATTGTTACTGCTGACAGAATGCCCTGTTTCTCCA
>JANYLE010000426.1 GCA_025363795.1 Mariniphaga sp.
CGGAACTGGAGAAGAAGAAACCCGATATGAAAATTGAAATCATGTATTTCAATGATGTGGACCTGGAGAAGAAGGAGATTGCAGTTGATGAGGCAGGTAAGCTTTTCAATGCTGCCAAAGGATTGGATTACAGAAAAGAGAAGGATCAATTTACTGCATTTCTCTCTGAGAAACTGAAGTCCGATTCTATCAATGCAATTTCAGGCAGTGTACAGTTGATTGGCGGGCAAAAACTTGATTCTATTCAGCAAAGTTATGCCCAAAAGCGGATCCGGAAGATAGAAGCAGCATTGCTGAACATTGACGGTACTTCAAAAATCAAAGTTGTTATCCCGAATAAGGAGGTTCCCGAGAATGTGGGAAGCCGACCCGTATTTGAATTGAAATACTCAATAGACGAGTAATTTATTTTTACGACGCCTTGGTTATAGAGTTTTGTGGCCGAGGTGTTTCTATATTGGAAATTAGTATTTAGAATAAGACAAATTGAAAGTTATTAAAGATATTGGAAACAGGATCCGCCTCTGGCGCAAAGGGCTGAAGATTTTTGTGCTGAGCTTGTTGCTGGTCCTGATCGGAGGATCAGTCTATGTTTATTTTAGCTTCAACCGGCTGATTTCGAATGCAATTGTCAATACCTTCAACTCAAATGTGGTGTCGGATGTCTATGATTTAAGTTTTGAACATTTAGACATCAACGTTGTCACGGGTGACCTGAAAATTAACAATGTGATCATCCGGCCGAAAGAAACGCCTTTGCAGCTCTACCCTTACATCAATAGCTCGTTTGTTTTGAAGACAAAACGAATCCTTCTCAGCAGGGTGGATCTTTATGCCTTATTGAAAAACAATCGGTTGAAGATTAAACGGATAGAAATTGAGAAACCCGAGATTTCCGTTCGGTTGAATGGCCGTTATCATTTTGTATTTCCATTTAAAAAGGAGAATAAAGCGACAGATTCAGAGACCAAGAGCCTCAAACAGTATTTTGATTCCTATTTGCTTAAAGAGTTCCGGCTTACCGAAGCGTCGCTCACAATGGAAGACGAATATGCAGGAAAGAGTTACAAGGTTGGTGAACTGGATATTTCGGTCAGCGATATAAAGGTCAATCAGCAATATGGAGTCGATTCCCTTTCATTCAGAAAGGCTGACCTGAAATTGAACGATTTTATAACGAAATCTAAATCAGGCAGTATCAGGCTGGCAAAATCAAAGAACTATCAACTGAATATCGATTCGTTTAAAATGGAACAACGACCTGATACTTTTGAATACCGGGTTGGAAATTTTAAAACTCAGATAAAAGATTGGGAGATTGTCACGGAGGACAGTGTTTACCGGATTGGCGCCAAATCGGTGGATTTATCACGGAATGATAAATCTATGCATATTAATGAGTTGACCATAAAGCCAGCCATCTCTCGCGAAGATTTCAGCCAGCTGCATAAGGTTCAGAAGGAGCTCTATTCCATTGCAGTAAAGAAATTGGATCTTCTGAATATCAATTTTGATAGTCTGAATTTACATCATAAACTGATTATTGGCGAAGTTAACCTCGATAGTGCTGAAGTGGTAATTTTCAAAGACAAAACCAAGCCCGTCGATCTGAAACGGTTTCCTGAATACCTTGGGCAGCAATTGGATGGTATAGGTATTCAGATGAAAATTAATGATGTAAATGTTTCCAATTCGGCACTTGAGTACATAGAGAAGAAGACAGATGGTGATGTTGCCAGCGTTAAAGTCAGGAAGCTTAATCTAAAGGCCCAAAATATATCGAGTCAAATGCCCGATTCCCTTCTTTCGATAAAGGGCAATGGTTTTCTTGAAAATAAGGTGCAGTTTGCTTTGTCGATGGTATTCAGTTACAAAAAGCCTGAATTCGTTTTTAACGGTAATTTAAAACCATTTGAATTCTCGGATTTAAACCGTGTCATCCAGGGATTTGGTGCGGTAAGCGTCAAAAAAGGAGTTGTTGATGAGATCACTTTTTCGGGAAATGCTACGAAGACAGGGGCAAATGGCGATATGAAATTTTTATATCATGACCTTGAATTAGACATTGCCCTAAAGAAAAATTCAAATTTTAAAAATTCTTTAATCTCGTTTGCCGCAAATGCTTATCTGAATTCGAGAAATCCACTCGTTCCGGATAAACCTGCACGACTTGTGAAATATGAGGTAGAAAGAGATATGAATAAAGGATTTATGAATCTGATTGTTAAATCGGTAATGGCAGGACTAAATGAGACTTTGCGCCCATCGAAGGAGAATAGAAAGGTTCAACACGAAACGAAGAAAGCATTTCGAAAGGAACAAAAAAGAAATTCACTTCCTTAGTAACCTGTTTAAAATTGTCATAGGATCCTACCAAAGTATTTACAGGTTCTATAACGATAAGCGGGATAGCCCGTATCTTATTTTAAATGCAGAATAGGGCACTTTGGCATTGATCAATCATTCTCCTTTCGCGAACCGTTATAGAACTTGGTTTTATTTCATTCAGTATTTAATCTTTTTTACCCATGAACCGATAGAATCCACCGGCAAGAATTGCACCAAACACCGGAGCTACAATGAAAAGCCAAAGTTGTTCAATCGCAATTCCCCCTACAAATAGCGCCTGACTAATACTTCGGGCAGGATTGACCGAGGTATTGGTAACTGGAATGGAAATGAGGTGAATTAGTGTAAGCGCAAGTCCGATTGTTAAACCTGCAAATCCTTTGGGAGCTCTGTCGTC
>JANYLE010000328.1 GCA_025363795.1 Mariniphaga sp.
CACTTCTTTGGCAACTTTCTCGAGCACTAAGGTTTCGCTTTCGTCGATTACTCCCCGGCGGAGTGTATCAAGCGTACTTCGATACTTGGCGTTCATCACCTCAAGAAATTCTGTTTCAAAGTCACGAATCCGGTCCTTGGGAACATTCATCAATAAACCTTTGGTTCCACAGTATAGGATCGCAATCTGCATCTCAACTTTTACAGGTGAGAACTGCAGTTGCTTAAGAATCTCAAGGTTACGGACTCCTTTTTCAAGAACATTCTTGGTAGCAGGGTCGAGATCGGAACCAAATTTAGAAAAGGCTTCCAATTCGCGGAATTCAGCCTGAGCTATTTTCAGCGTTCCGGCAACTTTCTTCATCGCCTTAATTTGCGCATTTCCACCTACACGCGAAACAGAAATCCCGACATTAATTGCTGGCCTTATCCCAGAATTGAATAAATTCGATTCAAGGAAAATCTGCCCATCGGTAATCGAAATTACATTGGTCGGAATGTAAGACGAGACGTCTCCTTCCTGGGTTTCTATGATTGGAAGCGCAGTTAATGAACCTCCACCTTTTATCAAATGCCTGATCGATTCAGGAATATCATTCATTTGCTTAGCGACAGCTTCGGTCGAGTTTATTTTAGCAGAACGTTCAAGCAAGCGGGAGTGGAGGTAGAACACATCACCAGGGTAGGCTTCGCGACCTGGCGGACGACGCAACAGTAGCGAAACTTCACGATAAGCAACCGCTTGTTTTGATAAGTCATCATATACAATCAGTGCCGATCGACCCGTGTCTCTGAAGAACTCTCCAATGGCTGCACCTGCAAAAGGCGCATAGAATTGAAGCGCTGCCGGATCCGATGCAGTTGACATGACGATTACCGTATAAGGCATTGCCCCATATTCTTCCAACGTTTTAGCAATATTGGCCACTGTTGATCCTTTTTGACCAATCGCCACGTAGATGCAATAAACAGGTTCTCCCTTTTCGTAAAATTCCTTTTGATTGATGATTGCGTCAATTGCAATAGCTGTTTTACCAGTTTGCCTGTCACCAATGATCAATTCCCTTTGTCCACGACCAATTGGTATCATTGCATCGATAGCTTTGATACCGGTAAGTAAAGGTTCTGTAACCGGTTGACGGTAAAGAACACCTGGCGCTTTTCTCTCAAGAGGAAGTTCAAAGAGTTCACCGCTGATTGGTCCTTTACCATCCATTGGTTCCCCCAGGGTATTAATAACGCGTCCCAATAACCCTTCTCCAACATTTATCGAGGCAATTTTATTGGTTCTTTTAACCTGATCACCCTCTTTTATTTTTTCTGACAACCCCAGCAAAACACAACCTACGTTGTCTTCTTCAAGGTTTAAAACGATGCCCATTACCCCTGAGTCAAATTCGACCATCTCATTTGACTGAATATTGGATAAACCATACACACGGGCAATACCATCACCCACCTGGAGTACAGTTCCTATTTCGGCATATTCGGCTTCACTTTTGAAACCATCCAACTGTTTTTTCAGAATTTCAGAAACTTCAGCAGGTTTTATTCCAGCCATAATATCAACGTTTAAAATATTTTATTTCTTTTTTCACCTCTGTCCTGCCAGAAGTTCTTGTTTAAGCTTTTTTAATTTTGATGCCACGCTGGCATCAATCTGCTGGTCTTCAACTTGCAATACAAACCCTCCAATAAGTTTGGGATCTACTTTACAAGTTAAATCAGCGTCTGAATCAAAATGCTTACGGATTAACTCCCGGAACTGTTGAACTGTTGACGGATCTAATTCAATGGCGCTTACCAGATTGGCCGCTTTATAGCCTTTTTCTTTGCGGTACGACTCCAAAAAATTTCGCGTAATATCCCGAAGATAAGCCTCCCGATGATTGGTAAGCAGAAGCATTAGGAAAGAGTAAGTCAATTTATGAAGGCTTTTTGCAAAAACCTTCTCAAAGAACTGTTCTTTCTCCTTTGACTTGATTACGGGACTTTGGAGCATATGAGTGAAACCGGGAAAGGTATCAAAGAGTTGACTGATCGTATCTATATCAATCTTTATTGCTTCAGTTACCTGCTTCTCCTTGCTTAAACTCAATAATGCTTTTGCATATCTTACTGAGATTTTACTCTCGTCCATATTCAGTTTTTTATGAAAAATACTATTAGACAGCTATTTGCACTTTTCCCAGATTTAATTGAGGTTGATCTGATCAATGTAATTTTGAATCAAATCTTTGTGCAAGTCTTCGTCACTAAGTTTTTCCTGTAAAATTTTTCCGGCAATTTCAATCGAAAAACTGGTAATCAGATTTTTAATGTCTCCAATAGCCGCAATCCGTTCGTGTTCGATGGCCGCCCGGGCATTTTCGATCACTTTATTCGCCTCAAGAGAAGCCTCGTGTCGCGCATCCCGAATGATTGAATCTTTCAGGTCTCGAGCTTCTTTTATTATTTTTTCCCGTTCGAGGATTGCCTCTTTTAAGATCTTTTCGTTTCCGGCTTGCAAACGTGCCATCTCACCTTTTGCAATTTCGGCGGATTTTAATGCTTCATCAATCGAATTCTCCCGATCTGCAAGCGCTTTCAAAATCGGACCCCATGCAAATCGTTTGAGAATCAGCAATAAGATGGAAAATGATAGCAACATCCAAAAAAACAACCCAAAATCCGGCAGTAATAACCCCATAATGAAATTTTTGTTGGTTAATTAATTATTTATCCTATTTCAGACCATTGCTAATAACCAATATCAGAACTGATTATACAAAGATGATCAGGAAACAGATAACAATTGCAAAAAAAGCAACCGCTTCAATCAAGGCCGCAGCCACAATCATGTTTGAACGGATCTCACCCGAAACTTCCGGTTGACGGGCGATAGCCTCTACTGCCGAACCTCCGATTTGTCCAATACCGATGCCTGCACCAATGGCCGCCAATCCTGCACCTATTCCTGCACCCATTTTTGCAATTGCCATATTCGCAGCTACTTGTAGAATTACAGCTAATGTTATCATACGAATTTGTAATTAAAAGATTAAATTAAATTGTTAAATAATATTTTAGTTTAGAACGTTACTTTTAAAATTACCCTTGATGATTAAAGAGTTTCTGCCTTGACATGGTGATTCTCGAGTGCCATTCCAATATAGATTGCTGAAAGCAAGGTAAATACATAGGCCTGAATAAAGGCGATCAATAATTCCAGTATACTCATAAAAACTGTAAATGCTACTGAAATGACTGAGATTCCATATGCCGCCACGGGACTTTTCTCAGCAAATATAAAGATCAGGCTATAAAACGCAAGGGCGACAATATGACCAGCGGTAATGTTCGCAAACAACCGGATGGTCAAAACAAATGGTTTTGTAAAAACTCCTAAGATTTCGACGATGGGCATTAAAGGGAATGGCAGTTTAAGCCACCAGGGAATTCCCGGCGCATTAACCAGATGAACCCAGTAATCGCGGGACCCGCTTAACGAAGTAATAATAAATGTAAACAATGCAAGAACAACTGTAACTGAAATATTCCCGCTTAAATTTGCGCCTCCCGGGAAAAACGGGACAAGTCCCATCAAATTGTTGATGAAAATAAAAAAGAAGATCGTCAACAAATAGGGAAGATATTTTTTATAATTCTCATTTCCAAGCGAGGGTCTTGCGATATCATCCCGAATGAAAATGACAATAGGCTCAATCACACTTTGAAGCCCTTTTGGTGCTCTGGCAAAATTCTCCTTGTACCTTTTTGCAACGGTAAGAAAAATTAATAGTATGATTGCTATGCTGATAAACAATGAAGTGACATTTTTCGTAATTGAAAAGTCCCATGGCTTGACTTCACTACCATCAGCCATAACCTCCACAATTTTCCTTTCGTATTTTCCTTCTTTCGCAATCTTAAAACCATTATACATTCCAGTTCCCTTGTGCAATTTCCCGGACATGAATACATGAATTCCGGTTTGCTGACTGTATAGAATTACTGGAAGTGGAATCGAAATTGCTGTATGGCCTAATTCAGCAATGTGCCACTCATAGCTATCCTTGATATGATCAAAGATCAGATCTCCGGTATTGAATTTTTTCGCTGTAATAGTATCTGCACCTGCATTTTCATCACTCGCTTTCAGTGTGAAAGAGAATGCCATAAGTCCAAATAAAAAAAGGAATAACGGTTTTAACACTCTGGCCATTTCATTAAATTATCGTTCAAAAATAGATAAATTGTTGACTTCATGAGCTTATTTCTGATTATTTTTTAATGAAATCTAAAACCTGAATAACCTCAAAGATTGTAAATATAATATACAATATAAAAAAAGTCAGCACAAACGTGATGACCTGAGAATGATCGATCATTAAATAAACAAGCATAAAAGTAAGATAAATCAACAATTTGAAGGTGACGGAAGCCATGAATGTTGTGGTAAACTTTCGCGTATTTAATCCCGTTGCTTTCAAAACCCACAAATGACCGAATGTTGTCACTATGGCAATTAAAAAGATCTGATAAGGATAAAATCCAAAATGTAAGGATCTTAAAATAGTGGAAAACAGCCCTGTTGAGATGGCGATAATGATCAACGTAAATATCGATATTTTAACAATAAATGATTTTGAAGCTTCAGTCATATCAAATTAAATCTTTTAATTTTTATAATCATTAACAACGATTTGTTCCTAATGTTTATTATAATTTTCAATGAATCTTATTTTTTCATTAACGTTCTGAACATATAAAAGATAGCAATAAAAGATGTACAAATTGTCAGGGAAATCATAAAAACGGGCTCTTTCAGATTGAACAATTGATCCAATTTTGTACCTCCCCAAAATCCTAAAGCTACCATTGCGATCATTTGGAATATTAATCCCGAATACTTCGCATATTCATTCATGTAATTTTTATTCTCATGATCGTCGTCACTCATCATTTCGAACATTTAAATGAATTAATTATACAATTTAAATCCTGTTAACCTCCTGCATAATTAAGCTACTTATCAGCGAACCTCAGCTC
>JANYLE010000495.1 GCA_025363795.1 Mariniphaga sp.
CGCTCAAGCGGACAGGCTGTGTTTGGAAATCAAAACTGGCCAACTTCCATTTATGGGGTGAATAATAAGTATTTCAACATCCGTAAATATACAATTGGAAGGGGACGTACTTTCACTGAAACCGAAATTCAAACTTATGCAAAAGTGTGTCTTATTGGTCAGACTGTTGTCGAAAACTTGTTCGGGAAAGCTGATCCAATCGGACAATCCATTCGTTTTAAAAATATTCCGCTCCTGATTATCGGTATTTTGGGAGAAAAGGGTGAAAACGGAATGGGACAAGATCAGGACGATTTGGTTATGGCTCCTTATACCACTGTTCAGAAACGTATACTGGCAATTACCCATATTCAGAGTATCACTGCTTCGGCAGCGAGTGAAAGCCAGAATGAAGCGGCTATTGAGCAAATCACCGCATCGCTTCGTCGCAGCCATAAACTCAAAACGACAGATGCGGATGACTTTCAGGTCAGATCGCAATCCGAGATGGTACAAATGTTTAGTTCCATCAGCAATATCATGACCATATTGCTGGGGGCTATTTCCGGAATCTCATTGCTGGTTGGTGGTATCGGTATTATGAATATCATGTATGTATCTGTTACCGAACGGACACGCGAAATTGGTCTCCGGCTTTCGGTTGGGGGACGTGGAAACGACATTCTGCTCCAATTCCTGATTGAATCGATCTTGCTAAGCGTTTTTGGAGGAGTTATCGGAATCACACTCGGAATTATAGCAACTCAGGTTATGGCTTCAATCATGAGCTGGCCCGTGGTAATTACCACCATCTCCGTAATTATGTCATTTTTGGTTTGCTCGGCCATTGGTATCTTCTTCGGATGGTATCCTGCACGCAAGGCAGCCAGTTTGAATCCGATTGATGCGTTGAGATACGAATAAAATGTTGGGGTGAAGCGTGTGCTCCGGTGGTTTTTTTTGGTTTCAGTCATCGGAGCCACCTTCTTTACACAAAACAGGATTAATAAATATTTTCTCAAATGCGATTATATTTGATAATATTGTGATAGCATTTCAAAACTGATGCACTTAATACTTTTAGAAAAATGAAAATTAAATGGCTTCGTTCAGGTACGATCTATGTCGTACTTTCAATCCTTGTAGGTGGTTCAATCGTTCAAGGTCAAACAAACAGTGGAAAGCAACCTGAAAATAAAAAGGTTAATGAGATTATTTCGAAGATGACGCTCGATCAAAAGGCTCAGCTTGTAATTGGTACCGGGATGTTTTTTGAACTTCCCGATTCGATAAGGGCAAAAATGCCAAAGGGATTCGGCGGGGATATCAATACTAAAGATCCGGTATATAATGAGATGGTTAAACGGATCCGGAAATATTTACCAGGAGCAGCCGGTGTTTCTTCTGAATTTCCTGAACTCGGGATTGCTTCACAGGTTTTAAGTGATGGTCCAGCAGGATTGCGCATCCAGCCAAAACGCAAGGGTGAAGCGAAAACCTATTATTGCACCGCTTTTCCTGTTGCTACAGTATTGGCTTCAACCTGGGATACTGACTTGGTTTACAATGTAGGTCAGGCCATGGGGAATGAGGTAAAAGAATATGGTTCTGATATTCTGCTGGCACCTGCTCTGAATATTCAGCGCGATCCACTTTGTGGCCGTAACTTCGAATATTATTCCGAAGATCCACTCGTTGCCGGTAAAACTGCCGCTGCTATGGTAAAAGGTATCCAGTCGAATGGAGTCGGAACTTCCATCAAACACTTTGCTGCCAATAATTCAGAAACCAACCGCATGACGGTAAATACGATTGTGAGTGAACGTGCCTTGCGCGAAATTTACCTGAAAGGTTTCGAGATTGCTGTAAAAGAAGCTCACCCATGGACGGTGATGTCTTCCTACAATAAAATTAACGGTACCTATACTTCTGAAAGCAATGATTTGCTGACTAAAATCCTGCGCAACGACTGGGGTTTTGAAGGTTATGTGATGACCGACTGGGGCGGTGGCAGCGATGTGATTGCCCAGATGAATGCCGGGAATGATATGATTCAGCCAGGTCAGACAAAACAGATTGAAGAAATAATTGCAGCAGTAAAAGGCGGCAAACTCGACGAAAAAATACTGGACCGAAACGTCAGCAGAATCCTGAAAATAATGATGATTGCTCCCCGCTACAACAAGTATCAATTTTCAAATAAGCCCGATTTAAAGGCTCATGCTGCTGTTACCCGCCAGGCTGCAACTGATGGAATGGTCTTGCTTGAAAATAAAGGGAATGCACTGCCTATCCAATCATCAGTTAAAAATATTGCAGCTTTCGGAAACGCTTCCTACGAATTTATTTCCGGAGGTACGGGAAGTGGCGATGTAAACGAAGAATATACGGTTTCACTCATCGATGGGACTGCCAATGGTGGCTATGCCGCTGTTGATGAGCTAAAAGGGACCTATTCTACTTATATGAAAGAAGCTGCGGCTAAAAGTGGTCCTTCGAAAAATCCGCTCGCTTTTATGGGAGCAAAAGATCCTATTATTGAAATGGCAGTTTCACCGGATCTTGCAAAGAACATGGCTGAAAAAGCTGACATGGCTCTGATTACACTTGGACGTCTTTCAGGAGAAGGAAGAGACAGAACTGCAACTGAAGGAGATTTCTATCTGACTTCGACAGAGAAAGAAATGATTAAAAACGTAACGGAAGCTTTCCATGCCAAGGGTAAAAAAGCCATTGTCGTTTTGAATGTGGCTGGTGTTGTTGAAGTAGCAAGCTGGCGCAACATGCCCGATGCTATTTTATTGGCGTGGTTACCTGGTCAGGAAGGTGGCAACTCGGTTATTGACGTTTTGTCAGGAAAAGTAAATCCTTCAGGTAAGCTGGCGATTACATTCCCAATGTCTTACTCTGATGCTCCAAGTGCAAAGAATTTTCCGGGTGTTGCCGAAAAATCGGATAAAGTTGACAAGGCTGACGATCTTTCCGGCTTCTCTTTTATGCGCCGTAAACCATGGGAAGTAGTTTATGAAGATGATATCTACGTTGGATACCGCTATTACAACACCTTCAAAGTTCCCGTGGCTTACGAGTTCGGTTATGGATTATCTTACACCAAATTTGATTACTCCAAGCTGAAATCAGTCACAACTGATTTCAAGGGAAAATTAAACGTTTCCGTAGATGTGAAAAACACCGGCGCTGTTGCGGGCCGCGAAGTTGTTCAGTTGTATGTTGGTTCACCTTCAGGAAAACTGAAAAAGCCAGCTGAAACTTTGGCGGCTTACACCAAGACTAAACTGCTGAAACCAGGCGAATCACAAACAGTTAGTTTTAGCATTGAAACCAAGGATTTCGCTTCATTCAACGAAGCCACATCTACATGGATAGCTGAGGCTGGTGCCTATAACCTGAAAATCGGCGCATCGTCCAGTAACATCAAACAAACAGCAAGTTTTAAAATTGCCAAAGAACTGGAAGCCGGCAAAGTAACCAAGGCATTGGCTCCAACCCGCGAAATCAATAAGCTGGTTTCAAAGTAAGATTACAGATTAGTACTCAAAATTTGAATGAATAATTACAAATCCCCGCTTTTAACCTTTATAATTTAATTGCGGGGATTTTTTG
Source organism: Mariniphaga sp. (assembly GCA_025363795.1). Taxonomy (GTDB): domain Bacteria; phylum Bacteroidota; class Bacteroidia; order Bacteroidales; family Prolixibacteraceae; genus JAAFHB01. Next base: position 3,604 of record JANYLE010000495.1, read on the forward strand.
AAATTTTAACCAACCGAACATCATGACGCACCACTTCAAATTACTCATTGGCTTTACACTCCTGACCTGTTGTTCATTCCTTGGCCTAACTTCCAGGGCCAGTACAAAAAATTTATCTGATGCACTTCAAATTGAAAGTGGCTTAATCTCGGGTACTAAAGATTCAAAATCTGAAGTCGTCTCTTTTAAAGGAATTCCTTTCGCGGCTCCCCCTGTCGGCGACTTGCGTTGGAAAGCGCCACAATCTGCTAAAAGCTGGAACGGAGTAAAGGAATGCAAAACATTTTCAGCCAGCGCCATGCAGGGCACCCCTGCACCTTTTTCAATGTGGACTGCTGAATTTATTGCACCTGCCGAACCATTGAGCGAAGACTGCCTGTACCTGAATGTCTGGTCTGCAGCTAAATCTTCATCCGAAAAACGTCCGGTAATCGTCTTTATTCATGGTGGCGCATTTACAAGCGGCTCCGGTTCGGTCCCGGTATATGACGGAACTGCGATGGCTCAGAAAGGGATCGTCTTTGTCACAATCAACTACCGTGTTGGCATTTTCGGATTCTTTTCACATCCCGAATTATCAAAAGAATCGGCCAGTAAAACCTCCGGAAACTATGGTTTACTTGACCAGATTGAAGCATTGAAGTGGGTGAAAAAAAATATTGCCGCTTTTGGAGGCGATCCCAATCGGGTCGCCATTGCCGGACAATCGGCAGGAGCATTCAGTGTAAATTATTTAGTCGCATCACCCCTTGCGAAAGGGTTGTTTCAGCGTGCGATTGCTGAAAGTGGTGGCTCAATTCTACCGACTAACCCATTGGCAGGAACCCAAAACCTGAAAGATGCCGAACAGCGTGGAATTGAATTTGCGCACTCATTGAAGGCTGTTTCTATTGCCGACCTTCGTTCAAAATCGGCCCAGGAGCTAATGGCCGTTCGCACGATGACTTCGCCAATAGTTGACGGATATGTAATACCGGAACCTGTATACAAGATTTTTTTTGCCGGAAAACAAAACGATGTTCCTGTACTGATGGGATGGAACGCCAATGAAGGAAATTTTGGTGGTCAACTGTTGAATGCTGAAAAATTCAAACAACAAGCCAAGGAAAAATATGGCGAAAAGGCGGATGAATTTCTGAAACTGTTTCCATCCGAAACTGATGCCGAAGCCGAGCAATCACAATTAACACTTAGCGGACTTCAAACCTTTGGTGTGCAAGCCTACGCATGGATGAACCTTCAAAACAAAACCGGGAAATCATCCGTATTCATGTATCACTTCGAACGCGCCGTGCCGTATCGCGAAGATCAAAAACCTTTTGGAGCATTTCATACAGGCGAGGTGCCATATGCCTACAATAACCTGCACATGAGCAATCGTCCGTGGCAGCAAACCGATTATCAGTTGGCCGAAACCATGTCTGCCTACTGGGCAAACTTTGCTGCCAATGGCAATCCAAACGGAACCGGTTTGCCCAAATGGACCGCCTGTTCAACTAAAAACCCAATCGTGATGACTTTGGGAGAAAAGGTTGAAATTTCCGATTTCCAAAATAAAAAAGGATTAGAATTTCTTGAGCAATTCTATCTCTCTAAAATAAAATAGTTTCAGCAACAGTTCAAATTCAGACAAGATGGGAAAAAATGTAATTGTCAATATCTTAGGTTTAGGTACATTATTGCTGTTAACCGCAGGATGTAGTCCAAAGTGGACTGAAGAAGATCAGGGCACATTTAAACTGGTTCACAACGAGGGCGGTCAAACGCTGGGTTATTCGCCGGCTTCAGGTATCAAAATTCTGACTGTTGACCGGTTGGCATTCAAAGACCTGAATAAAAACGGAAAACTTGATATTTATGAGGACTGGCGCTTACCTGTTGAGGAGCGGGCAAAGGACCTTGCCGCCAAATTATCGGTTGAGCAAATTGCCGGATTAATGTTGTACAGTGGGCATCAAGCCATTCCATCTGCTCCAGGCGGCCGTTTTGGTGGAACCTACAACGGGAAACCGTTTCCCGAAAGTAGTGCCACAGCCAGCGATTTATCTGATCAGCAAAAGAAATTTTTAACCGATGATAACTTGCGCCATGTACTTATCACTTCGGTTCAAAGTCCGGCGATTGCCGCTCAATGGAACAACAACGCTCAGGCTTTGGTCGAAGGAATTGGTTTTGGAATTCCTGCCAACAACAGCTCTGATCCGCGCCATGGAAGCGATTCATATGCCGAATTCAATGCGGGAGCTGGTGGTAAAATCTCCATGTGGCCTGGATCATTGGGCATTGCGGCTTCATTTGATCCGAAATTGATGAAACAGTTTGGCGAAGTTGCCGCAGCTGAGTACCGTGCATTGGGTATTGCAACAGCACTTTCTCCACAAATTGATTTAGGAACCGAACCACGTTGGAGCCGTTTTGATGGAACGATGGGTGAAAATCCGAATCTGACGGTCGATATGGCCCGGGCTTATGTTGATGGTTTCCAAACTTCAACTGGCGAAGCTGCCATCACAGGTGGCTGGGGCTATAAAAGCGTAAATGCCATGGTGAAACACTGGCCGGGTGGTGGACCTGAAGAAGGTGGCCGCGATGGTCATTTTGGTTATGGTGCATACGCTGTTTATCCGGGACATAATTTAAAAGATCACCTGAAACCGTTTACAGAAGGTGCTTTCAAACTTGAAGGAGGTACCGCAATGGCTTCAGCAGTAATGCCATATTACACAATCTCCTATAATCAGGATACCGTGAATAGGGAAAACGTTGGCAATAGCTACAATAAATACCTGATTACCGACTTGCTTCGTGGCAAATACGGTTATGATGGTGTAGTTTGCACCGACTGGATGATAACTAAAGACGTTATGTCAATTGACCAGTTCCAGGGGAAATGCTGGGGCGTTGAAAAAATGACTGAAGCCGAACGTCACTTCAAGGCGATTGAGGCTGGTGTCGATCAGTTTGGTGGCAACAATGAAATTGCCCCTGTGCTCGAAGCCTATAAAATGGGTGTTGCAAAACACGATTCGGCTTTTATGCGTAAACGTTTCGAACAATCGGCTGTTCGTTTACTCCGGAATATTTTCAGGGTTGGATTATTTGAAAAACCATATCTCAATGTGGCCGAAACTGAAAAAACGGTGGGTAGTCCAGAATTTATGAAAGCAGGATACAATGCACAGTTACGTTCGATCGTAATGTTGAAGAATCAGCAAAAAACCCTTCCGCTTAAAAAACAACTGAAAGTTTATATCCCGAAAAAATTTATCCCCGGGGGACGAAACTGGTTTGGTGTTGAAACACCCGAAAGCTGGAAAGACGCGGTAAATCCTGTGGTTGCTCAGAAATATTTTCAGGTTGTCGAAAAACCCGAAGAAGCGGATTTTGCACTGGTTTGCATCGACAGTCCGAAAAGCGGCGTTGGCTACTCGCAGGAAGATGTAAAAAAGAATGGAAATGGTTATGTTCCGATAAGTTTACAATACAGCTCCTACAAAGCCGATTTTGCCCGCGAAACAAGTATTGCTGGCGGAAGTCCTTTCGAAAGTTTTACCAACCGTTCCTACAAAGGGAAAACCATCGTCGCCTCGAATATTCAGGATATGAAAACAGTTACCGAGACCAAAGCAAAGATGGGTGCAAAACCTGTAATTGTTGTCGTAAAAGTCTCGAATCCAATGATCTTTTCGGAGATTGAAAAGAGTGCCAGCGCAATTTTGATTCATTTTGGAGTTCAGGACCAGGCGATTATGGATATCCTTACCGGAGCTGTCGAACCATCTGCTCTGTTGCCATTTCAGATGCCGGTTGATATGAAAACTGTTGAGGAACAATCGGAAGATGTTCCGCTCGATATGAAATGCTTCGTTGATTCGGAAGGCAATACGTATGATTTTGCTTTTGGATTAAATTGGGGCGGGGTAATCAAGGATGAACGGGTGGTGAAATACAAAAGAATGTAAGCGGCTGTATTTGAGATCTGTAAATTTTATAAACATTAATTCCTTGAGAATATTGAAAATTATAATCGTCCTTTGAGTATTTTGTGTTTTACGATTTATCACACAGTTCATGGATTATTAATTTCGGTAGGAGTGGTAAGTGCTATTGGCCGAATGGACTTGTAGCCAGTTTTTTGGCATAGAATTATTGAAAATCAATAGTCTGGAGTTTAAAGGCTTCAACAAAAAACAAAGTGCCTGATAAATACGAAGATTGTCGGTTGGCAATCGATAAGCGTATTAAATTTGGTACTGGTTTGAGTTTTAAATAGTCTGTACAAATTTCAAAATTTAAAGAAGCGTTGAATATTACAAAAATGAAGAATCCACTTATTTCAAAAGTTCAAATTCATAGGCTGCTTCACATCGTTGCCTGGGCTATTATCATCATTATACCTCAATATGTTAATCATTTTTATGGCGGTGGTGGTGATTCTAAAAATTTGTACCGCGCATATCTATATATAACAATTTATGGATTGATTTTTTACCTGAACTATCTTGCACTGGTTCCCCGTTTATTTCTGAAGGAGAAGTTGGGTTGGTACTTTTTTGCTGCGATAGCTGCGATAGCAGTACTTTATTTTGCTCTTGACTATATCAATGTCCAGTTTTTTGCTGATCCGGAACATGAACGTGAGGTGGACGAAATCATGAAAAAATTGTCCAAAAACCCAAATGCACCCAAACCTCCTTTTAAACAGTTTCAGATCATTAACTATATCTTTACG
>JANYLE010000503.1 GCA_025363795.1 Mariniphaga sp.
AAAAAGTACGATATCATTCTTAATAGTGCCAGTATGCTTGAGGGCTCTGCGCAATATAATATTACAAAGGAGGTCACTCAGGGCCTGAATGACCGGTATAGATCTCTAACAAAATAAAATCAAAAGCCCTGAATTTTTCGGGGCTTTTTTCTGTCATGGATATTCTTCAAAGATATATTGAGCAGCAGAGCGAACAATATTATAAGTGTTTGGATCTACCCGCAAAGCGAGCATCAATATTTGTAGTTATTCCATGCTATAATGAGCCGGATATACTAACCACACTTAATTCTCTTGCAGATTGCGCACCTCCTAAAGCCGAAGTTTCGGTTTTGATTGTTGTGAACGATGCCGAGGGCGCTCCGGAAGAAGCTGTTGCTCAAAATAGCTTAACACTGAATTGCATCGAGCATTGGAAACTTGAACAGCAACATTTATTTTTTGATGTTCAACGGATTATTGCTCAAGCCCTTCCCCGAAAATGGGCCGGAGTAGGATGGGCGCGCAAAATTGGCATGGATGAAGCTGTCAGACAGTTGGTCAGGAGCCACATTCCAGACGGAATAATTGCATCTTTTGATGCTGACAGTACAGTGTTAACTAACTATTTACAAAGAATCGAAGCTTCTTTCTGTGACCATCCATTATTCAACTTCTTCACAATCCATTTCGAGCACCAATTTGATAGTCAAGAATTCAATCCATTAATTCGTGAAGGGATTGTGCGGTACGAGCTCTACATGCGTTACTTCAGAAATGCTATGGAGTGGAGTGGGTATCCTAATGCAATCCATACTGTCGGATCGAGTTTTGCGCTTAAAGCATCGGCATACGCCAAACAAGGGGGCATGAACAGACGGAAAGCAGGAGAAGATTTTTATTTTTTGCATAAGCTGGTGCTGCTTGGCCAATACGGTAATATTACTTCCACAACGGTTTTCCCGTCTTCCCGGCAATCAGACCGGGTTCCTTTTGGCACGGGGGCTGCAATAAAAAAATGGAGTGAGGGAAGTTATGAATTGAATTTTACCTATTCGCTGGAGGCTTTTGATAATTTAAAACCGTTGTTTGTTAAGGTTTCTCTATTCTGGAAAATGGAGCCGTCAGAAATAGCCAATTTTTTCGGAAAGTTGCATCCAGCCTTACAAGGCTATTGTGCAAATTCACAAACTATTGTAGGAATTCTCGAATTAAGGAACAATTGCTCAAATTCAATTGTCTTCGAAAAAAGGGTTTTTCACTTGCTCAATGCATTCTGGATTTTGAAATACCTGAATTTTGTTCACGAAGCCTTTTATTTGCGTAAAGACTTGCTGGAGGAATCGGTATTGTTGTTGCAACGTGTTGGAATTCAAACTGAAGGCGGTAATTCGATTGAAAATCTTCTTGAAATTTTTCGCAATTTAGATAAGAGATTTGGAAATTGTAGTTAACTTTGCCGCCTAAATATATATTGAAGATGATTACATTAAAAATTGTCCTGATTGCAATAGCATTAGTGTCAACAGCTATATTGGCATTATCAATCAGGATTGTCCTTGTTAAGGACGGCAAGTTCCCCGAAACTCATGTCAGCAAAAATCCGGAAATGAAGAAGAAAGGTATCCTTTGTGTGAAAACAATGGACCGAATTGAACAAGCCCAAACTGAACTAAAGAACAAATATAAAAATGTGACCGTTTCAAGATAATCAACTTATGGGATTAAAGAAGAGGGCTGCTATATTTAGCAGCCCTCTTCTTTTTTATTCTATCGTAGCCAACAACGTATCTTTGGGGATTTTGTTGCCTTTTGTGACTTCGATACTTTTGATTACACCATCATAAGGCATTGTAACCTTTGTATACATCTTCATCGCTTCGAGTGTCAATATCACTTCTCCTGCTTTTAGATGCTGACCTGGAGTAACGAAAATTTCAATGATCGAACCTGGAATAAATGATCTGATTTCTTTCGGATCAAGTTTTTGCCATTTTTTACGTCTATCGAATTTCGTTGTTGTCAATGTCAGATACTTGGCACTGTTAACAACGAAAGTCTGATATTTCGGGTTGTTATCTTCCATATTTATATTTTTTCGCAAAATTGGGATCAGAAAGGTGGAATACCATGTTTTTTAGCAGGACGCGGATCAACTTTACTTCCTGAAACTTCAAGTGAATGAATTAGCCTTGCGCGTGTTTCGGATGGCTCAATCACTTCATCGATGTACCCTTTCGCAGCAGCAACAAACGGATTTGCAAATTTATCTTTGTACTCCTGAATCTTTTGCTTGCGCATTTCTGCTGGGTTTTCTGCCTCTTCGATTTCCTTTTTGAAGACAATATTTGCAGCGCCTTCAGGTCCCATTACCGCAATCTCTGCAGTTGGCCAGGCAAATACAAAGTCAGCTCCAAGGTGACGTGAATTCATTGCAATGTAACCACCACCATAAGCTTTGCGAATAATTATCGTTACTTTAGGAACAGTCGCTTCGCTGTAAGCGTAGAGTAATTTTGCTCCGTGCCTGATTACTCCTGCATGTTCTTGATCCACACCTGGTAAATAACCGGGCATATCTTCCAAAGTTACGATCGGAATATTAAACGCATCGCAATAGCGGATAAAGCGAGCAGCTTTATCAGAGCTGTCACAATCGAGTACCCCAGCTAAATACATGGGCTGATTTGCAACAAAACCAACGGTATTACCCTGAATACGGCCAAATCCAATTACGATGTTACGGGCGAAATATTCCATGATTTCGAAAAAGTCCGAGCCATCGGTAACGGCCTTGATGATATCGCGGATATCGTAAGGATTATGCGGATCGACAGGAACTATTTCTTCAATACTTTTCTTTGATAATGGTTCCTGAACCGGAAATTTAAGCGCTTTTTGCGCATTATTCCATGGAATGAAGGTGATCAATTTTTTGATTTGCTCGAAACACTCGTCTTCGCTCTTGGC
>JANYLE010000504.1 GCA_025363795.1 Mariniphaga sp.
GATATCTCAAAGCCTTGTTTCAACGGATTCAGTACAAAATCTCCCACAATATAAACGGGCATCAATTCGGCATGGACCGACATCTTTGGCGCTTTGAGCGTCAGCGTATTTAATCCTTTATGAACCTTGCTGCCAATAGGAAATTTAAAGAATTCGCGGTCAATCCACCATTTATCGCTTTTCTCAACCTTTTCGTCATTGATCAGCACGTCCCACAATTCAGGACGTTCAACAACAGCTGATAGTTTATTTATAGTCTCAGCGTCAGCGTTTTCACCAACTGTAAAGTAGTATTTCACTTCAAATCCCGAACCCAGTTTAAAGGTATCCAATGCCAGGTAATCCTGTTTGTACTGAATTTTATGCTGCCATGGATTTCCCATTTTAAATCCATTGCTATCAAATAATTGCCGCATGGCTTTCATAAAATAGGTCCCTTTAATATCCAGTTTGTTTGATTTCAAATCCAAATAATCAAGAACCAGAACATTCTCATTTTCAGGCTTTATTTCTATGTTTCCAGATCCAGAAACCACTTGTTCCGTTGTTTTAGTTTGGGGCTCCTCCTGCTCATCCAGTTTTTCGGATGACACATAGTATAAAGCGCTTCCGATTGGTGGAAGTGTAATCCCGAACGATATTTTCCCATTTTCCTGTTTCGCCGGAAGCTGAAAACATTTTCCCGTTGTTAAATCCATCTTAATTAAACTCTTTCCTTTGGCTTCGACAGTGGCCGTCACACTTTTCAGGGAGTCGGTATTTACTACGAAAAGGATCTGACCATCATCCATTATTCTGCGTTGATGGTACAGTTCTCCCGATTCCGGGGCAGATTCCTGAATGTAGAAATCTGACAGCGTAAACAATTCTTTAACGACTTTATCGTCCGTATTTTTAGCCAAAGTCCACTGCCCCTGATATTTGTTTCTGAGTTTATTTACGGCAGTGGTCTCACTTCCATCCAGATACGAAATTTCTTTCGCAAACGATAACACCTTTCCTCCCTGCCGGAGATAATCTTCCAACAACATGAAGGTCGTTTTGTCGATATTTCTCATTAATTCGGGAAGCACAACCAGTTCGTAAGCCCGTTTTCCAACAACCATTTTGCCGTCTTTCACCGAACCAATTGATTTCAGGACATTCTCAGATCCAAGATCATACTCAAAATGATTACATTCCAACCGGTAAACGAATGATTTGAAATTGTTTTGAATCGTGTCCATGGTTTTATTTCCAACTTTGCGTGAGAAATACATCCAGGCAGTAGTATTAGGTTGAAGGACGAGAATCTTATTGATTTGCTGCCCGGAAGCCATCGCCATAGACATGCGTCCAATATAATCGCCCATTGTTTTATAATTATCCCACCAGGGTTCGTGGTAAGTAAATGACGGTGGATAATCGAATTTACGAACCCCTTTGATGGTATAATATGCAAGGTGCTGATTTACAAAGTTGACCCCCAGAACACCCTGCCAGTCAGCTAATCTTTTGAAATTTGCAAAGGTCATCTCCCAACCTGCTCCGCCATAGGTTTCGCTTAATGTTCTTGTCCGGCCACCTTGGTTGGCTGCACTGCGCAATTCCCGGATCGCACGTGTATTCCCGAATTGTCCGCCTAAACCATTATGGATATACTCATTTCCAAGCATATCTACTCCAGGTTGCTGATGATGGATATAAAATGCAGCTTCATCACTGCCGTCAGTTGGATAGGGCCAGCCATGTTCCCAATAGTGTCCGGTCCATCTGAGCCCGTTTTCATCACAATACTGTCCCCACGGCTTTGCCCATCGATCAACAAATAGCTCAAGAATCAACTCATAATAGTCGTGCCTTATTTTCTTCCAATCACCGGTTTCATCCACGAGTGACGGGAGGTTAATCTTTAAATCGTATCCCCATCGTTTTTCAAATTCAGGGAACAGATCAGGCGTCCATCTGAAAGCCGAATTCGGTCCCATAGCGGCTTCAAGATTAGGCTCATCAGTAAATATTCCCATCAATGTCTTCCCGAATTCATCCTTGTCATTCTTTTAGTAACCCTTCATGGTGATCTCCATAAATTTCTGCGTCACACCCTTATAAAGAAGGTCGACATAGGGAAAATTGCCATACCAGTACGATTTTGAGCCAAAGGTTTTTTTGAAGAGATAATACACCCCTTTTTTACCAACGTAGGTTTCTTTTGCCGAAGTGATGTCGGTGAATTTATTGTTTTCAGATATCAGGATGACCTCATATTTACTCGTGTCGGTTTTGAGAACCTCCTGACGTTCGCAACTTAAACCCGTGCCATGAGAATAAGAATCTGGCATTTCAGCCTGAACATGTCCACCGGCAAACCCGCTGGGATAAGAGTTCTCGTCATAGATCCAGACTTTCATCCCTAACTCTTTTCCTTTCCGGACAGTGTAATCGAAAAGATGGTTCCAATCCTCCGAAAGGTATTCTGTGAGTAATCCTGGTCGGGGATGAATAAATACACCACCGATTCCGCCATCCTTGAATTTTTGCATATGGAAATCAATTCCTGCCTCGGTGATTTTGTCGTTCCAGTCCCAAAGAGGGGCACTTCGGTAATCAGAAGGAGGATCAGCAAATAACGTTTTTAATCCGGAATAGGTCTGAACGCCTTCGGCAGCAGGCTTAATTGTGGTGCGGCACCCAAAAGTAACGACAATCAACAGAATGGTGACCATCACTAAGCGTAAATGATTTTTCTTCATGTTTGAATTGATTAATTGGTTGTTAGCAGATCTGAATAACCTCAATGTTTAGTATTTTTCCCAGTTTTTCAATCTTATCAGCGATATGTCCGACCCCAATGGCACAATGGTGAGCTGGTCCTTGTTTAGACCACTCGTTCATAAACCGTTTAGCTCCAATTGAAAAACGGTAACGGCTATTGGTATTTCCAATTTCAAGGACCGGACCGGCTACCGATTCACCTTCAGCGACAAGCAGGAATATACCATTTTTACCTTCAACGACTGAAAGCAAGGTAACCGGACCATGTTTAACCGTCATTTGAATGGACAGGCCTTTTCCCGGTTTCCCGTGATAAACAGACAGCGGAACAAGTTTCACGCGTCCTTCGGCGATGGCGGAGTGTGCAGGTCCGTCATGTCCGAGCATTACCACATCGTCCTTAAAATCCATCAGGTAAAATTCGGAGAACGAACCTCCGGCACCAAATTCAGCCATGATTTTCATCGCCTGCGCATTTTTTACTTCGCATTCGCCGGCTATCGGAATGTTTTTGCCGGTCAGTAAAGTGTTTCCGGCAATGACTGATGTCACAATATTCTCATAATCGTTCCCAGATTCTCCTTCGTAATAGTAGGCCATTGAACCTAAATTGCGGGTTTTTACCAGCTTATCCAGAGCCAAAGAGGTACGTGCAGCACGCTCTATTTCTGCCGGTTCGCATTCAGGTGCAACATCAAAAGCAATATTAAATTCCTGAATTTTTACCTGAACTTCGCTATCAGTAACTTCATCGCGGTATTTCTTCAGCTCGCACATCTCCAACATTTCGATGTGCGTACCAAACACCGCCGATTGTTTGGTCAGATCGGTGTAAACATCCAGCATCCCACCGTAATAATGTCCCAAAATGCCCAGCCTGTTGTTCCGGATGGCAGCGGCAACTCGGGCAGCTTCGGTCCACGCTTCAATTTCGTGCCAGGCTTCTTCATCTTGCAGATATCCAGTCACAAAGTCGTACTGAATTCCGGAGCGGTTGAATACACTGGCAATCTCCGGAACAGAACAAGCCTGGCAATGTTCGAGCCAGACACCCGTCATTTTACCACGGTCCCCCAGTTTATTGAATGCTTCATAATTAAGATTTGCTACTGGTTGAAGATTCAAAATCACCACGGGAACTTTCAGCTTTTGTGCAACCGGCAAAACAGTTGATGAAAGCGCATAGGTGGAAATATACAAAAAGACGATATCAACATCCTGAGATTTCAGAAAGTCAGCCGCTTCGCGCGCCCTTACCGGACTATCAACCATTCCGGCGTCAATTACTTCAACCCCGAATCCGGCGATTCTGGATTTTATTTGCTCCTGATATCCTTTCAGATTATCGAGCAATCCGTCAAACTGCGCCCAATAGGTATCGAGGCCAATTCCAAATAATCCAATTTTAGTCTTCATTCAATCATTTTTTTAATAATCGTACCGGGCCAATCAAGCCTGATTTTAACAATGGAGAATCCTTTTTATAAAACTTAGCTGTTGTAAACGTGTAACGGCCTGAGGTTCTGGGCTGGTTTTTCAATAACCATTCCGGCCATTTGTTGTCTTTAATTCCATCATCGGGGGACTGCTCATCACCAATCAACCTGTTCGGCCAAAGATTTGCCACTTCAATCTCAACCTGGTTACTCCCTGGATGAATGGCATCCGAAATATTTAACTGATAAGGGGCTGTCCAGACAACTCCCATGTCTTTCCCGTTAATCCGAACACGTGCAAGGTTGTTGACCTCACCCAGATCAAGAATGAAATTGGTATTTTTATCTGACACTGTTTTCTTTGAAAGATTTATATTGATCCGGTAGGTAGCGATGCCTGAATAATACTTAATACCTTCATTCTTATTTAAAGTCCAATCTTCCAGTTTATTGAAAACAACATTTTTCGGACCTCCCCATTTCGGATCGAAAGAAACATTCCACGGGCTGTTTACTACCATGAGTACTTTTGGTTCGGAAAAGTTTTTTGCCTGTGTATTTGCTGTCGGATTTGGTTTTGCATTTTTGTCAAATACAATGAAAAAGCTTTGATATTGACTAAATTGCAACGGTATGTTCATTCTTTCATTCTCAAAGGTAAATTCGGGAAGCGAACGGGTTTCTCCTGAAAGCGGATCCCACAATTCCGGTGTACCTTCACCTACCCGGAAAGTACAGATGGATTTTATCCGTTCGTTGGTTTTATTCGAAACGAAATAGATCTCCCTGTTTTCCATTGAGCGATGCGTATACCTGATTGGTCCGGTTGATTCAAAATCTTGCTGAACGCCCATCTTTTTCAGAATTTCAGCAGTAACATCGTAATTTGGATATAGTTCAGGCAGTTTGATATTCGAAAGTGCTCCTCCCCAATAGATTTTCCCCTTTTCAAATTGAATTTCAGAAATCTCACCAGGTGATGTTGAATTTCCCCACATTAACATTGCTTTTGAAACAACCTGCTGATCACATTCCGGATAATTCACAAGACTGGGTGATTTGAGTGGCGGGTTTCCAACGATGATAGCACCCTCTTTCACAAGCGAAACGATTTTATCTAGCAATTCTGGTGTAATCGTCTCCACAGCAGGAATAACGAGCAGCCTGTAAGATGCCCCTCCCGGGAAAACAACCCGGTTGTCCATTACACTGGCTGTTTTCAATTGAGAAGGTGAACAACCGTCGAAGTTATAACCTTTCCGATCGGGAAGGATTTCATCCCCGGTTAAAGCGGAAGCCGGGGCACGAAAAACGTGCGGCGCACCTTCGGGAGTCAGGTATAATATATCCGAAATGGTCTTTCCCTGTTGCAGAATATATGAGCATCGGGTGATGTACCGGTGGTATCCGTCAGCCATGGGCCACCAGGTCTGACTTCTGTCCCAGTGAACGCCGTATGGCCCCATGGTCATTCCCGGTTTCAGATTGTCCGGGAGAAACTGATGCTGAAAGGTATGGTAAACGAACCTGTTTATTCCAGCTGCAAATGCCCAGTCACCCTGGTTTTTCATGGAGCCCGGATATTGTTTCCAAGCGTCATGATCGGCAGTAAATGCTTCAGCAGCAACCACCTTGTTCCCGTTCACATGGGCAACGGAAGCTGCCTGAATACAACTGAATGACGAGTTAAATCCGTAACCTTTGCTCCAGAATTCGCACATCGGAACATCGGCAATAGCACCCAATTCCATGTCAGCGGTAGGGTTCATGTCGTAAGGCTCAATCGAAAATCCGAGGTTATACTTTTGCCCGTATTTTTTAAGATGCATCGCATGATTTTCAATGACCAGTTCCTGTCCTGTTTGCCGCAAATCCCATAAAAACCGTTCACTTTTTTCAAGGCTGCCGACAACCAATCCCGAGTAAACGGGATAAAACGGGAGCGGATCGTAACCTCTCCTTTTTTTGAATTCTTCACGGAAACGCGGGCTCCAATTCTGTGCACCCATTTCCCAGCTATCCATGTGGAGCATTTTCAAGCCACCCTGCAAATTCTTATCAGGAATTCCAATCTTTTTAAACAGCTTTCCTGTGAAGTGCTCCATGTGAGCATTAATCGCTGTCGTATCAAACTTGTCGGCTTCAAAACCAAGTCCGGGCATTGGAGCAGGACGCGTGACCGCTCCGTTGTTACGACTTCCCAAACGTATAATTGTCCAGTTTCCTTCGGGAACTTTCCAATCCAGTGTATCATCTGGTTTTAGAAAACTGGTAATATCAATGATTTTATCCTGGGCAATGGCTGTGCCCTGGGCTGGTTCACTGTAGTTCGCCAATGATGGAAGAAATTGTTTAACGTTCGGTGCCGATGTATATGGAGCACGGTAGTAAAGCGCTTTTTCGTCGATATCTGTAATTTTATAATCGGATGAAGGTGTTGGAAATGCCAGAACAGCAACATCTTCATAATAATCAAGCCATCGTTGTTTAAGTTCCGGTGTAAAAGCTCCTTCGCCAAAGTAGGGTGGTTTTGGCGCCGGCTTTGGAAGGATTACAGGTTTTTTATCATTCCCCGTAACCTGAATACTGCTTGAAACCAGATGTTGCATCGATTCTTTTCCCGACACCCATGGGCCGCCGCTGCCTGACCAGCCAGGGCCAACTCCAAGCGTGATTGCTATGCCTAACCGTTCCGCTTCACGAACAGCATGCTGGAATAAATCCTGCCATTGTTCGCTTAAGAAATCAATCTTTCCACGCGGAATACCAACATTCACCTCAAGAAAAATCAGGTTGCCGATACCCACTTTTTTCATTGATTCTAAGTCCTTGGTCATCGCTTCCTTCGATAGATTACCATCCATAAAATACCAGTAAACACCAGGCCGGGCTGAATCCGGAGGGTTTAGAAATCCTGTCTTTAAGGTGTCATTACCATTTGAGAAATTAAAACCGGTAATTCCTATAAAGCAGAACGCTAACAGAACGGGAATTAATTTTTTTAATCGTTTCATAAGCTGTATATTAAAACATTTCTCTTAAAACCATTTCATACAAATTGGCTGTACTGTTTACCTAAACAGTAGATATTGAATCAATATCCTCTTGCCGTTCATTAGCCGATCATTAGCCGTTGATGAACCGTTCATTTGCCGTTGAAGAACTATTCACGATCCATTGATGAATGGCAGTTGACTTTAATAAATGGCATGTAATTCAGATCAAATATTTAAGCAATGGCTATTCACCTTATTTAAATACGCTTTTAACGGCTTCCAAATAGCCGAATTTGTTTTTGATATCCGGTTCAAGGTAACTGCCTTCCGTCCACTCATTCCAGCAGTTAATGTTCATGATTCTCGGACCATTTGGATCTGCCAGCAGTTTATCCTTAGTTATTTGCAGAGCTTTCCTGAAATTATCAGGGGTGTTGTTACCAATGGTATTTGTAAACGGATAACCATAATTTCCCCATTCAGACTCCAGATCGCACCGAGGACTTGGGTCCCAACCCATTGAAACATTTGGATAATACGGAACCGGATATTCTGTTTTTGCCTTATCCCAATAAGCAAAATACTGATCCCGGGCCTTGTTGAAATCGGTTTGACGTTCAGATAAATCCACATGATGAACCCAAACATAGGAGGTTGCAGAATTGAATCCCAGTAATTTGATCAGTTCGGGAAAATTCGCCGGAACTTTTTCAACAGGAAGTATTGGGCGACCCCAGGTGACCAGGTTCCAGTGAACTCCTTTTAGTCCCGCAGTAATTGCTTTTTGATTCAGCCGCTCCATCGCGGCTTTGGTAGCTTCGATGCTGCCAAAGCCTTCCATAAATTTCTGAATATCATAGATGGAGAAGTAGGCTTTGCCATCAATTTTCCAGTAGTTCGGTTTTGTAAAATACTGCGAAACCAGTATATCGCAAATTTCATCAAAACGTTTGGAAGTTACTTTTCCCTCGTAGAGAAGCTTTTGTTTCGCTCCTTTCGTATATGGATGAATATCAACCCAGTCATGATTCGCCCACATGAAAGCAAATTTGATCTTATCCACATTCTTTGCCTTCAGGAAACCTTCGTCGAGACAGCGGTTCAGAAAAGGGCCATCTTCGTAAATGTACCAGTCGAAAATAAAGCAATCGACACCATATTCCGACGCCGCTTCAATCTTCTGCGCCATTACTTTCGGATCTTTTTCGTCCGTAAATCCCCAAAGCGGAACTTTCGGCTGATCGTGTCCGGGGAAACGTGGCTTGGCTGCTTTCACCAGTTCCCATTCCGACCAGTCAGCACCTTTGTTCCGGATATTTCGCGGATCGTTGGTGTGGTAGTTTGGAAAATAGTAAGCTGCAACCGTAATTTTGTCTGGTTTCGGATTCGTTTTTTTTACCGGTTTCCCTGAAGTGATTAACGCCGATAGAATTATTGCAAAGGATAGAATGTATTGCATGGTTTTGTATTTTCGATGAGGTAAAATGTTTTGAATCAGATGAATTAATCCTTTATTTCGGAGGCAAAAGTGGTAATTCCAGCCACGCAAGACCTACATTTCTTTTCATATGACTTGTGCTGTTTTCTCCCGGGGCATCGTAGATTACTGCCAACCGTTTGCCAACCACAAGAACAGATGGCAACCCAACGCACTTTTTTGACCAGTTGCAATTCTGACCATCCAAAACAACTGCCTTATTATCAGAATCCCATTTGTTTGGATCTTTGGTCCAGTAAACCCAAATGGCATCTGTGAATTCATCTTCGTCAATACCAATATGATTGGTGAAAATAAACCACGTTTTGTTGCTTTTTTCGTAGTAGAGAGAGGAGTTTTCAACCTGCTCCTCAATTGGAACAATGGGTTGCGGATCGATTGTCCATGAACCATCAAGATTTTTGGTACGTGCAATACCAAGTGTGCGCTGTACACACGGGTTGCCAGCTTTTTTGGTTGTTGCGCTGAAGAATTGGAGATACTCACCCTTGTACCTGATTACATTACCCGGACTGGCAATCACTGAATAGTAAGTACCTGGTTTTGGCCGGAAAGGGACTACGTCCTTTTGCTTGATCCACGGACCGGCTGGGCTTTTTGCCTTTGCTTTCATGGTTAAATACGGAAATGACGGAACCAGATCAGGTGCGTTGGAAGTATTTGGCGTTCCAAGATAGAACATGTGCCAGTCTTTACCATCATAATAGGTTACGCCGTAGGACGCAGACTTTGAATCATCTTCCGACGGTGCACCAAAATCAAGGATTGGTCCTTTTTTCTCCCAGTTAACCAGATTTTTACTAACAGCAAGACAACTAAGCCATCCCTTGGTTCCCGCCCCGTCGTAATGCATGTAATAGGTGCCGCCTGATTCAAAAACCCAAACATCGCGTGCGCCCAAAAGATCGCAACTGCCTGGCCCGTCGCCATACTTCATTACTATGCCATTGTCCTTTGCGTTCATTCTTAGATCAGTATATGGTCTCCTATCGCTGTATTTCTGCGATTTTACAGACAAAACTGACATGAAAAGAACTATCGCAATTAAAGTAATTCTTTGATTCATACGTATATAATTTGTTTTTTAAAGGTCATATGGAATAGCTATGAATTATTCATCTCAGTTGTGATTTATTAATCATGGCTACTTCATAGGATTATCTTTTAATTTGATATTATTATTTATTTTAGGCCGGATTTTATTGAGTACAATATCTTAATAATTTAGCCTCACTTTTTATGATTTTATGATCTTTAAACTTTGATTTTTGACACAGCCACATGTTATGCAACATCCTTTAAACGCCAATATCAGGTATCTCCCTGTTCATGAACAAGACGAAAACTGGAGTCTTATGGTAAAAACAGCCGGATTTCAAGCTGTTTCGCCAAACAGCATTTACCCCACGCAGGGTCATCAGGTGGACTATACGTTTAACTATCAAAGCGGTCGCGTTCTGGATGAATTTCAGATGATCTATATCACAAAAGGTGGAGGAACTTTCGAATCAGCCAGTTGCAAAAATGTCGCGATAGGCGAGGGGACGGTCTTTTTTCTGTTTCCAGGTGAGTGGCACCGGTTCAGACCTGAACAATTTACAGGATGGGACAGCTACTGGGTTGGATTTAAAGGAAAATTTGCGGAGAACCTCGTCGCAAATGGTTATTTATCAGTGAATAAACCTGTTGTTAAAGTGGGTTACAACGAAGAAATTGTAAGTCTCTACCAGCGCATTCTGGAAGCCGGAAATGAGGAACGATCAGGTTATCAGCAATATATATCGGGTATTGTTATTCACTTACTGGGATATATTTATTACCGGGCGAAAGACAACCATTACGAAGATAAATCGATCGTACAGAAAATTGACAAGGCAAGGGTTTTAATCAGGGAACAAATCAATACTAATGTTTCTCCGGAAGCGATTGCTGCAGCGTTATTTATGACCTATTCGTGGTTCAGACGGCTTTTTAAACAATACACGGGACTTGCTCCGGCTCAATATATCGCTCAGCTGAGGTTGCAGCACGCCAAAGAGTTGCTTTCAACGTCTGCGAAATCAATCAAGGAGATTGCCGTTGAAATGAACTATGAATCAGTTGATTATTTTTCGACACAATTCCGCAGACAGACAAAAATGACGCCAACTCAATATCGGAACAGTTGTTTGGGAAAAATTGGATCAGAAATGTCGTAATAGTGAATATTGTTGTAAAAAAACCAATGGATCAGGAAAGTATATAGATAATGGAACAGAGATTGCCTTATAATATAAGGCTAAAACCATGGACTCTCTCATTATTAGGGACATTATACTGTTGATATTGCTTATTCATTCAAAATATTTACCTTTGGTTAAAACTTAGTCAGATGGAAATTGACAAAAAAAAGATATTGGAAGATTTGAATT
>JANYLE010000036.1 GCA_025363795.1 Mariniphaga sp.
TCGTTGATTAGTTTGGTCCTTCCGCTGTGCACAAATCCACCCTCCTGTTCGGTCACAACGCCCGTTACAATACCCTTTTTCGTTTTATAGTTGTACCTGATTTCGTCAGCCTCAAATGTCTGTTCGCCCTGTTTGAAAACAGGCTTGCCGGCAATTGCTCCCGTCGAATCAGGTTTTCCAATGGCATAAATGATATTACTGTCCTGGTTCAACTCAATGTAGGCGGCATTCAGTTCAATGTCCTTGTACTTTACCTGGGCATTGTCGCGCATGTAAATTTTATTCTTTGTGAGCGTAATATAGCCTTCAGCGGTATATTCCACTTCAGCATCGAAGCCGTTTGCCGACTCCGTTGCAGTACTATCGACAGCAACTGTGTCGTTTTTCGAAATACTGATGCTGTCAGCGGTTAGGGAAGTACGCTTGTTTCGACGTTCACTTTTCGGAACCTTCTGTTTCTCAACGGACATAGTTTTTTTATTTTCAAGCGATTGCCCAAAAATAGTTCCATAAACCAGGAAGAAGACTGCCACAAAGAAAAATAAAAATCGAAACTTGCTCAAAACGTTTCCAAATCAAGTTAAATCTAACATAACTGCAACGAATTGCATACGGCAAAAGTAAAAAAACCATTTAGAGAAACTTACAACCCGAAAAAATAATTTAATCTGCTAAATTTGTATGCAGCAATCTGCAATGATTAAGTTAAAGAATTGTGTCCGTTTTAAATATTGAAGCTAATTCAGGCACACAAGCAGAAGTTTAAATGCATTTCGCAATTAACTATTGTGCTATAAGAACATTACACCGATGGGAAATAAAATAAAATATAAGGAATGGGGCTTGTTATATACCCGCAGGCTGCTCTTATTGATCGTGTTTTCATTAAGTATTAATCCCTTGTTTTGTAAGAACAGGGCATCCAAAGGGATCGAAACAGTTGTGATAGATGCTGGTCACGGGGGTAAAGATCCGGGAGCAGTGGTTGGAAAAGCTCGTGAAAAAGACATTGTCCTTGATATCGCTTTAAAGCTGGGTAAGCTTATCAAAGAAAATCTGCCCGAAGTTAAAGTAATCTATACGCGCAGCAGTGATGTATTTATTCCGTTGTTCGAACGATCGGTCATTGCGAATAAGAATAATGCCGATCTATTCATTTCGATTCATGCCAACTATTGTACCACACCATCCATCAAAGGTACAGAAACTTACGTATTAGGACTTCACCGCACGCTGGATAACCTTAATGTGGCGAAGAAGGAGAACAGCGTCATTCTGCTTGAAAAGGATCATTCCACGCGTTACGAAGGGTTCGATCCAAATCTTTCGGAGTCATATATCATGTTCGAATTGATTCAGAATACCCATATTGAGCAAAGTGTAGTATTTGCCGGGATTTTACAGGATTCGTTTCGGCAACATGCACAGCGTGCCAGCCGTGACGTTCGGCAGGCCGGCTTTCTGGTTTTACGCGAAACTTCAATGCCAAGTGTGTTGATTGAAACCGGCTATTTAAGTAACCAATCGGAATCAAATTACCTGTTGACCAACGAAGGGAGAGAAACGATTGCTACATCTATATTTAAGTCGTTTAAATTCTACAAGGAAAAATTCGAATCACGACTCAACCTTGCTTCGGGAGAATCTAAGAAAGCATCAAGAGAGGCTGATACTGAGACCCCTTCTGAACAAGTTGCAGAAACAAAGAAAGAAACACCTACCCGTCAGCAAGAAGTCAAAGAGAAAAAAGTTCAGCCTTCTGTTAAAGAAGAGGTTAAACGAGAGACAAAAAAATCAGACGAAATCACCTTTGCAGTTCAGATAGCAGCCTCACCAAAAAAGCGTTCTCTTAATTCGAAAATTTTCAAAGGAATTGAAAACATTACAGAGATTAAAGTCGGGGAATATTTCAAATACTATTGCCTTGAGACAAAATCCTTTACAAAAGCGAAACAGAATCTTTCTGTCATCCGTATGAAGATACCTGAGGCCTTTATCGTTGCTTTCAAAAACGGACAACCTATACCAATGAAGGAGGCACTGAACGGCAAGCGTTAGAATTGCCCTTTTTTTAAACCATAATCCTGCGTATTTTTGCGAATAAATCGAAAGGTCCTTAAATGAAGCTCACAAAAACAACGAAAATCGGAATTTTGGCTGTTATCTGCCTCACTATCCTAATCTGGGGAATAAATTTTCTCAAAGGGAGGGATATATTCAGGACCGAAAAAGTCTATTATGCCCGTTATAAAAATGTCGGTGGACTCGAAGCCTCTACATTAGTAACTTTGAACGGACTAAAAATCGGGTATGTCAGAGAAATCTATTTTGCAGAGGATTTATCGGGTGCGTTGATCGTTAAAATTGCCATTCACAATGATTTTCCGCTTCCCGTGGGAAGTTCGGCCGAAATTGCGAGCAGCGATTTACTTGGATCGAAAGTTGTAAAGATTAATTTGGGTAAGTCTGACAAATTCCTGCATCCAAAGGACACTTTGGCGACGAAAATTGAAGCTGATATTATGTCACAGGTCAGTGAGCAAATTGCGCCGATTAAGGCCAAAGCTGAAAGATTGATTGTTAATCTTGACTCTATTGTTGCTTCTGCATCCAAAATCCTTAATGGTGAGTCGCAGCGCAATCTTGCCGAAAGTTTCAGGCAGATCAATCTAACTATGACAAATCTCGAAAAGATTTCTGGTAATCTGAACGAAGTGATATCAGGAGAAAAGAAAAACCTCGCCTCTACCATTTCAAATCTCAGTGAAGTTACCGGTAATCTGAAGGACAACTCTGGTAAGTTGGGACACATCATGGATAATTTCTCAACCTTCAGCGATTCCCTGACAAAACTTGATCTGAACAGAACCATTGACCATTTAAATGCTACGGTTGCCAGTTTACAGACTGTCTTAAGTAAAATTGATACCGCCAATGGAACAATTGGACTCCTCGTCAACGATCCTCGATTATACCAAAATCTTAACTATACAAGCGAAAATCTTAACCGTTTACTCGTCGATTTACGCCTTAATCCGAAGCGATATGTCCATTTTGCTGCCATTGATTTCGGCCGTGAATCCAGCATTCCGACCCCATCCACACCTCAAATAGCTGATAACATTACATTTAGCGTCCAGCTACTCACTTCACTCACTCCCATAAGCCTGACATCCCCTATTTTTAAAGGGCTTGACGAGGTTTTTGAAAAAAAATCGGGCAGTAAATATTACTATTGCACCGCTCCGGAACCTTCTTATGATAAAGTTAGAATGGTTCTAAATAATGTTCAAAGTGCTTTTCCTGAGGCTTTTTTAAAGGCTTACAAAAAGGGAAAAGAAATAAGTTTAAAAAATGCATTAAAATCAGTCAAAAAATAGTTTTTTTCGTTTCCTTTTTTATTTACTTTTAGAGCACAGGAATTAGAAATTTTGTCATTTTTCGAGGTCCAATCTGAAGCATTAAATTCATAAAAACTTTGTCGGAAATCGTTTTCTTCAACGTACACAGAATCAAATGCTTGCAATTATAACAAATGTAACTAATTGGATATGAATTAATTACATTTTATTGAAAATACTTAATGACTCAATAAACTGAAATTTAAAATCATAGAGAAATGCAACATTTTAAGCAATTTTTTTCCAACTAAATTTTTCCAACCTTTGCGATTGGATTAATAAAAAAACGAAGTTCAATTTTTCAAGAGCCTAATTCCTAAATGAACAGAGATCACAATAATATCTGGGAGAATTGTCTGAAAATAATCAAAGACAACGTGCCTTATATAAGTTACAGAACTTGGTTTGAACCGATTGTTCCCATTAAACTGGATAACGATATTCTTACTATTCAGGTTCCAAGTCCGTTTTTTTACGAGTACCTGGAAGAACAGTACATTGATATACTACGCAAAACCCTAAGAAAAGAGCTCGGCGTTGGTGCCAAGCTTGAATATAGCGTTGTTGTTGATAATAATCTCAACGCCAATAATAAACCATACACGGTAAAACTACCGACCAATCAGAATAACAATCTGAAAAACAGGCCCGTTACTGCTTCTTCCTATCAGGATGACAATGCAATTAAGAACCCCTTTGTAATACCAGGAATTCAGAAACTGAATATCGATCCACAGCTCAAGCAAGACAACACCTTTGATAATTTTATTGAAGGTGAATGTAACCGGCTCGCCCGCAGTGCCAGCTATGCCGTTGCGCAAAAGCCAGGTGGAACGGCTTTTAATCCACTGATGCTATACGGAAATTCCGGGCTGGGTAAAACACACCTTGCACAGGCAATTGGAATTGAGGTTAAAGAACGATTCCCAGAAAAGATTGTTTTGTATGTGAATGCCAATAAGTTCCAGACTCAATTCTCAGAAGCGACCAGAAATAATAACAGGAACGATTTCCTTCATTTCTACCAAATGATTGATGTTCTGATCATTGATGATGTTCAGGAATTCGCCGGGAAAGAAAAGACCCAGGAGACTTTCTTCCATATTTTCAATCACTTGCATCAAACCGGAAAACAACTTATTCTTACCTCTGATAAACCTCCAATCGAATTGAAAGGGTTGGAGCAAAGATTACTTTCCAGGTTTAAATGGGGACTAACTGCCGATTTGCAAATTCCGGATTTCGAAACACGCATGAATATTTTGCGCAAGAAGATCTATAAAGACGGGATCGTTATTCCAGAAGAGGTACTTGAATATATTGCTTCACATATCAACAGCAATGTGCGTGAGCTTGAAGGGGCTTTGATTTCTCTTCTTGCACAATCGACGCTGAATAAAAAAGAGATCAACATCGATCTGGCAATCAGAATGATCAATAAACTGGTGAAGTGTTCGGTGAGGGAGATTACAATAGATTATATCACGAAAACAGTATGTGATTATTTCAACCTTCCGGTCGATTCTCTGGCCATCAAAACACGTAAGAGAGAAACTGTACAGGCACGTCAAATTGCAATGTACTTTTCGAAAAGTATGACGAAATCATCTCTTGCTGCCATTGGGTCCCAAATCGGAGGAAAAGATCATGCCACGGTACTTCACGCCTGTCGTACGGTAGCGAATCTGAAGGATACCGATAAAAATTTCAAAGTTTATCTCGACGAAATTGAAATAAAGCTAAAATACTAAACGACAATGCATTGAGAGCAGACTAACCGGTCTGTTTTTTTTTGCTTCAGTGTTGACGATCTTAATTATAAAATTACTGAAAAGCATTTTTCCGTTTGATGGAATACACAGATACCTATAAAACAATCGGGATACCGGCTGAAGGACTCTACAAAGAGAAAGGAAGCAAATTCATTGCTTATGCCTTTCCTGTGTCAAACGAACAACAGATCAAAGAAATAACAATCAAACTAAAAAAAGAACATCATAGTGCGAGACACCATTGTTTTGCATGGCGACTTGGACCAGATCAATTGTTATTCAGGGTGAATGATGACGGGGAACCTTCAGGAACTGCAGGAAGACCTATTTTTGGTCAAATCCAGCAACATGACTTAACAGACATTTTAGTAGTGGTAGTTCGTTATTTTGGTGGCATATTATTGGGGACAAGCGGGTTAACCAATGCCTATAAGGCGGCCGCTTCAGATGTTCTGACAAAAGCTATCCTCATCGAAAAAATTGTCGAAACGACTATTGAAGTCAACTTTGATTATCTTGCGATGAACGATTTCATGACGTTGCTGAAAGAATTCCAACTGGAGATGAAAGAAAGTCATTTCGATCTTGCATGTATGGCAAAGATTTCTGTCAGGAAACAACTAACTGACATCGTATTGGAAAAGCTTGGAAAAATTGATAACCTCAGTGCATCAATTATTGTGGATAACTAATAAATGGATTCCGTTGATTAAGACCCAAAATTCTTACTTTTGTAATACAATTGATACCAAAATATGATGGAGTACAATTACGAGCGACGTCAAACACATAAGAATCAAATTCTTAATGAATTCAGATACCTTGATCGAAAAATTTGTTTCTTCAATTCGCTCAATTTTCATTCAAACTCATTTTTACTCAAAACCAACAAAACTGTTCATCCAGTCACTGTTGGTTTTTCTTTTTTAAACTCATTTGTAATAATCTCAAATTAATATACTTATGAACGCAAAAAGCCTGATATCAATTACTGACTTTACGAAAGAGGAGTACCTCAAAATCATGCGTCTGGCTGAAGATTTTGAGGCTAATCCCAATCAAAAACTGCTTCAGGGAAAAGTAATTGCAACGCTATTCTTTGAGCCATCCACTCGCACACGCTTAAGTTTTGAAACTGCGATCAATCGTTTGGGTGGAAAAATCATCGGTTTTTCGGATTCATCATCTTCTAGCGTATCAAAAGGTGAAACGCTTCACGATACGATTAAGATGGTCAGTAATTATGCGGATATGATCATTATGCGACATCCGTTGGAAGGGAGTGCACGGTATGCATCGGAGGTTTCGAGTGTGCCGGTTATCAATGCAGGTGACGGAGCCAACCAACACCCATCGCAAACCTTGCTCGATATGTATTCAATCATCAAAACCCAGGGTACTCTCGACAACATTAATCTGTTCATGGTAGGAGATTTAAAATATGGGCGTACCGTTCACAGTTTACTTATGGCAATGTTGCAATTTGAAAATCCAATTTTCAATTTCATAGCTCCGGCTGAACTTGCAATGCCAAACGAATATAAAATTCTGCTCACATCCAAAGGAATACGCTATTTCGAACATTCAGAATTCACAGACATTATCAATGCTGCAGACATTATTTACATGACGCGTGTTCAGAAGGAGCGGTTTATAGATCCCGTTGAATATGAGAAAGTTAAAAATGTATATATTCTAAGAAACGAAATGCTAAAGAACACGAAGGAGAATATGAGGATACTTCACCCGCTACCAAGGATCAACGAGATTCATACCGACGTCGACAGCAATCCCAAAGCCTATTACTTTACGCAAGCCAAAAACGGGGTTTACACACGAATGGCTATTATTGCTCATTTATTGAACCTTAAATAAACTCTAAAAATATTAGTCATGGAAAAACATCTCAAGGTAAGTGCAATTAAAGATGGCACGGTGATTGACCATATCCCAACGAAAGCCCTTTTTAAGGTAATAAAGATCCTGAAGCTGGAAGATTGCAGTCAGATGGTTACATTTGGTAATAATCTGGATAGCAGGGCTATGGGGACAAAAGCAATTATCAAAATCGCCAACCGGTTTTTTGCCGATGAAGAGGTCAATAAAATAGCTCTTGTAGCTCCTCATGCAAAACTAAATATCATTCGCGATTACGCGGTGATTGAAAAAAAGGTAGTTGAAACTCCCAAGGAGATTCGGGGAATTGTTCATTGCTTCAATCCTAAATGCATCACCAATGCCGAAAATATAACAACCAGTTTTGAAGTTTTATCTGACAAGCCAATTACGATGAAATGTTTCTACTGTGAAAAAATCACCAGCGAAAACGAAATGATATTTTTCTGATTTATTAAAGCAATACATTAATTTACAATACAATGAGTGCAGATTATACTCAACTTCTTAAGGAAATTGATTCTTTTATTGTTTCAGGAGAGTCCCGGACTGATATTTTATTCAATACATGCAAACTGCTAAGGAACAATGTTTACCATTACGATTGGGTTGGATTCTACCTGCTTGACGAAAACCAGTCAAAACTTATCCTAGGACCTTTCACCGGAAAACCAACAGAGCATACAGAGATTCCGGTTGGGAAAGGCGTTTGTGGACAAGTGGCTGAAAGCAAAAAACTTAAAATAGTTCAGGATGTCAGTCAGGAAGGGAATTACATCGCCTGCAGTCTTGATGTTCAAAGTGAGATTGTTGTGCCAGTTCTTAAGTATGATAAATTCGTGGCCGAAATTGATATTGACTCCCACTCCCCTTCCCCGTTTACCATCAATGACGAAAATTTTCTGACCTCCGTTTGCCAAAAACTTTCGATAATATTTTGATTTTTAATATCATAACAAAATAAGGGCCGTAATATCCGGCCCTTATTTTGTTACCGAATCCGATCGATTGATCTTACCAATAATTCATCCTTATGTATTGCCCTGATAGCCATATAAATCAAAATTGCAGCGATAACAGGGAAGACAAAATAAATATTTAGAGAATACGTGCCTGATAAAACTTTCGCACCCGACGACAAATAGTAATAGATCAAACCAACAAGACCAAAAACAACAACAATACAAAGCTTTGAAAGCTTCATTTGGAGTATTCTGTTTTTGAACTGGTAGATCGTTACGACAATAAGTAACAGGCTCACAGCACACAAAACAATCAAGGGAAGACTGCTGTAAATAATTTCCGGTTTTTGAGCCCCTTCAAGAGCAATCCCTTTTATGTCAAAACGATAAATATTCCCATCTTTCCCGACAATATCAGCGAATGGAACGAAAAATAACGCACCGATCAGCATTTCGGCAATTAACAAATAGACTGTTTGAATTCTCTGTATCATCACGTTTAATTTAAATGCAAAAATATCAATTTTGAGCAAACTAAAACAGCCTAAAATCAATTTCTACGCCAATTACCGGTCCAACCAATTTTTGAATTCCTGAACGCGTTCACGTGCAACAATGATCTCGTTATCGTCAATTCCCTCAATTTTCAGCCGAAGTCGCGAACTCGTCCAAGCCAGGATATTGTTACAGGCACCAATCGAAACAATGTATTTGCGGTTAATTCTGAAATAAATATCCGGATCAAGCATCGGTTCAAGCTGATCGAGCGCATAATCAATGCAATAGGTTCTGCTACTTGTCGTATGAATAAATGTTGCTTTATCCTGACTGAAGAACGCCATAATTTCTTCAATCGGGATGCTCTTGATTTTGTCCCCCACCCTGACCATAAACCTTGATTTAAAATTTTTTCCTGATGCAGGATTTGTAATAGCAAGAATCTTTTCAAGCACTAATCCCGGAGAAAACTGCCTGGCCTTTTCAATTGCTTTATTGAGCCGTTCTTCTTCGATAGGTTTGAGCAAATAATC
>JANYLE010000093.1 GCA_025363795.1 Mariniphaga sp.
CCGCCAGGACCACCTGTCCGTCGGTGACGTGCACGTCCTGCTGCGATTCGCTCGTCGCTGGTCGCGGCGCTGGCTCGCAGCCGGCGAGGCCGCCACCGCAAACGATTCCCCATACAAACGACGCGACAACCCCCGACCGACCTAATGTGACCATCGGCACAGGTTGCCCACAGGCGGCGCCGCAGTCAACCGGGGCGTCTGGAACTGGGAACCCTGCCTACTGGCCTGTCTGCCATAGCGAATCTGACGCAAAAATCCCGAACGGGGCGGGGTAACCGCCGCCATCCGGGATTTGTGGAAATGCAGGTTTCCCGAACTACGGGTAGGTCTTTGTGCCTTCCCAGGCGCTGGTGCCCTGGGCGAAAGCCATACCGTTGAGTTTCACGCTGCTCCACGTCTTGGCGTACGTGCTGCCACCCGTGGGCGCCTTGTTGGCCACAACCACGTTGTTGAACTTCATGATGCTGCCGATATCGTATTCATAGGCGATGCTCTGACCGTTCGCCATGCTGGTGCCCTTGCCGCCCCAGTGCCCGCTTGCCTGGCCGTTGATGCCGGTTTCAGAAAGGGTCAGGTCGCCGGCCCATATATAGGTAAACTCGACACCGTTCATCGATTTGGTGTCAGTAAGGGTGCCGGTCAGATTCCAGACACCCGTCATATCAACTTTCGAATCACTCGCCTCTTTCAGAAAATCACCTGCAAGGACTCCAAGTCCGCCTGAGTAAATTTTCAGACTTGAGTGTAAACCAAACTCCATGCTGAAATAGGCAATCTTTGGCCCAAGTAGGACTTTGCGTTCTTCAAGGTATTTATTCAGCTGATTTTCAGCTGATTTCATCCTAAGAATGAAAGACTGATCAGATTTCAACTCTTCAAAACGCTCCAGGCTTGTCTCTTCAAGTAACACAATCGGATTGTGTTCACATTCTTCCCAAATTACGGGGTCAATTTCACTAAACAAAGCTCTTGCTTCGTCGCTCCAGGCCCACCACAGATTGCGGGAAAGTTCACGCAATGGGTTGAGTTGTTCCGGAACATTTGACTCAACAACTATTTTTTTCCAGGTAGGACCTGAGTTGGTTGATTGTCTGATTCTATATCCTTGTGCCTCCATTTTTGACAAATATTTGGGAATGAGAATAATGTAATTTTCACATTATTACTGTATAATTCAAACGGCAAATTTACTCTATTTTGAACCACCATTAAAATTTACACCCAATGTTAATGATTTAATAAACTTAACCATAAGGTTTAAGCGAGGAGTACAAATTGCAAAAATAAATGAATCAGTTTGTTATGTCTTAATGCCATAATGGCGCATCTGTTATTACTGTGTTTGTCAGTGACTTTATTAAATCACTGACAAACATAGAATTATACAATCTGTTGATTTTAGTTCAAAGGGCGTTGGCATTTTTGGTTGCAGCCAATTGATAATTGATTTTTGCTATTGACCTAATCCTTACGATCAGGTTTCTCACTTACGCCGGAAAATCTTTTTTGGTAGGTTTTTGCGCTACTGTTTTTTTAACGGATTTTACGGTTTCAACTTTTGAAGTAGCCGTTTTTTTTGCAGGCTTTACGGTTTCTGCTTTAGTCGCATTTGCTTTCTTGCTTTGCGTCAGTTTCGCTGCAGATACCTCTTTTTTGATCTTTATCAACTCATTTTCCGTCACTTCAAGCTTCCTGGACTTTTCGTTTACAAGCTCTTTAAGGTTTGCAATTTCCTCATCTTTAGCACTTTTTGGAACGATGGCATTCAGTCTTATTTTGAAATCACTGAGGACATTCATGTAATTGATAAATGCCTCATAAGGCGTGCTATATGGATTGAAGTGTTTGTGAACCTCGCCGTCGGAAAAGAACTTTGTACACATGTAATAAAAATGATCGTTGGTTTGGAGGTAATCCCAATCCTTTAGCATCGTTTTATCCGTACAAAAGTTCATCCGATCTTTTAGCTGGTAAAGTTTGTCAAAAGCCTCTTTCTGAAGCTCGTTGCCTAACCATGCTGACAGATCTCGTTCCTCATCGGCCCATGAAATTGGGTAAGGAACATGAATGGCAGAAACAGGTTGTAAGTTATTTACGGCTTCCGAAGGAGTCGTAAAGTTGAGTTTGCCTGTTTTCAAAATTGCCCCGGGGAGATTTTCCAGGAAATCGAAAATGCCTGAGCTCTTAGGGTGGAGCTGACCAAAAGTTTCGTAATTGATAAAGATGGTAATAATTTCTTCTTCCTTTGGCAGTTTAGCCATCCATCCTGCATATTTTTCTGCAGTAAGCGGAAATTCATTCCACCCTTTATTTGAGAATCTGAATGACAGGTCATCGCTAAAGCGGAAATTTCGCATCAATACCTTTAGTCTTGGATTTAATGCATTGCAGTATAAATAGTTGGGGCTTTTCCAGCCTAAGATATGTTTTGCACCTTCAGTAATCATGGCCTCATAGCCCATCCTTTGAACAAGGTCACCCAATTCGTCAGAGTAAATTAATTCAGTGTTCCTGAAAACTTTAGGATGGTATCCGAAGAGTTCTTCAATGAGAACGTCATGTGCTTTCACCTGCGATTCGAACAACTTATCATCGGCCAGCGAAACCAGTGAGTTGGCATAAGTTTCGGATAAAAATTCAACACATCCGGTAGCCGCCAACTCTGCAAATGAATCGATTACCTCGGGGGCATATAATTTAAATTGGTCGATAACAACACCAGATAAGGAGTAGGTTACTTTGAATTTGCCTTTGTGTTTACGAATTTGCTCAAGGATGATTTTATTGGCAGGTAAATAACACTGATCTGCTACCTTTCGCAAAAAAGTTTCGTTTGCAAAATCGTCGTAGTAATAAGCGTCGTTTCCAATATCAAAAAAACGATATTTCCGATATCTGAACGGCTGATGGATCTGAAAATTAAGGCAAACTGATTTCATATCTCTTTAGTATTGAGGTTGTTTAAAGCGGATAAATAGACTTTGCGAACGTGTTCGGCAGAATGTTTCCACTGCAGACTGTCTACTTCTTCTCTTCCGTATTTTCTGAACATAGTTGATAAAGCCGGGTATTTAAGGATTCCATAGATGGCATCGGCCATTGCATTGATATCCCAGAAATCGACTTTAATTGCATGCGTAAGTATCTCAGCAACACCCGATTGTTTTGAGATGATTGTTGGGACATCCGACATCATGGCTTCGAGAGGTGATATTCCGAAAGGTTCTGACACCGACGGCATCACATAAACGTCGCTCATGCGGAACATATCGAATACATCATCACCATGCAGGAAGCCTGTAAAATGGAATTTGTCGGCAATGCCCAACCGGGCAGCACGCCGAATCATTTTTTCCATCAGATCGCCACTGCCGGCCATTACAAAATGGACATTGTTTGTTCGGCGCAATACCTGGTAGGCCGCTTCGACAAAATATTCGGGTCCTTTTTGCATCGTTATACGACCCAAAAATGTGACTATTTTTTCATTGATCCCTTTGGAATAACCATTGTTTTCTGGTTTTTCAACCGGTTCAACAGCATTGTAAACTGTGGTAATTTTGGCAGGGTCAATCCCATATTTTTCAATCACAATTTTGCGTGTGAGGTTACTCACTGTGATAATCTGATCGGCCACTTCCATCCCTTCACGTTCGATCGAATAAACTCTTGGGTTGACACTTCCGCCGCTTCGGTCAAAATCGGTTGCGTGAACATGAATGACAAGTGGTTTGCCACTGACTTTTTTCGCAGCAATCCCAGCCGGATAAGCCAGCCAATCGTGGGCATGGATGACGTCAAAATCGTATTCTTTACCAATATACTCAGCTACAATAGCATAATTGGCAATCTCATCGAGCAGGTTGGCACCGTATTTCCCGGTAAAGGGAAGCTTACCTTCTGAATCTGTTTGTATAAAGCGTGTTTGGGCAGAGACGCGCTGTTCTGTCATCTTCCAAAACTCCTCAGGTGTAGAATAAGGGACGAGATTCGATTCAACCTCAAGGGAATTGAATTTTCGTTCAGTGTTACTGAAGATGATCTTTTTCTGAGTAATCGATACGTCGCTAGCCCCGATAATCTGAGCTACAGCTGAATTATCTTCATCACCATAAGCCTTTGGAACGACAAACAGCACCTCAACATCTTCCAATTGCGCCAGTCCTTTTGTTAATCCATAGCTGGCTGTTCCAAGTCCACCGCTAATGTGCGGGGGAAACTCCCATCCAAACATTAAAACTTTCATCCTTAAGTAGCTGAGTTGAGAAAATTCTTTTAATTCTTTTTCGACTTCCGCTTAAATTGCGGTCTCAATGACTATTCCTGTGATTCTACGTATTTTTCAAGTAAAGCAGTAGCACTAAGAACACCGCCGACATTCCAGGCTTGCGAGATAGCACCGCGGGCAGTATGTGGAGGATTTCCCTCGTAAACTTCAGAAAGCGTTCCAACACAATGCTCCGACATCTCCTCTTCGAAACCTGCCATTATCTGCTTGACAAACGACAGCCCTCCAGCCTTATGAATCTCGAGGTATGCTTTAACAAACGGATAGATCAGAAATGGGAAAACACTTCCCATATGTATTGATGCTGATCGCTTGTCTGCATTTCCGTCGCAAGACCCTTTATAATTATAATCTTTCGGTGCCAGTGACCGAAGTCCGCGAGGTGTCAGCAATTCATTTCTTACCTTACTGATTATTTGTTTCTTTTGTTCACGTGACATAGGCGAATATTCGAAACTTGCCGCGAAAATCATATTGGGTCTTACCGACCAGTCGACGTAATTCCCGTCGGCATAATCGGCCAGATAACCTTCATCTTCGTTCCAGAATAAATCTCTGAATGAGTTTGCAATCAATTCAGGGAAGGATGACCACTCGTTGATAAATGCCTTGTCTTTAGCTGATTCGGCAAGTTCGAGGGCAAAGCAAACGGCATTAAACCATGCTGCATTGATCTCAACAGCAAATCCTCCCCGTGGTGTTACGGGTTTTCCATCGATATATGCATCCATCCAGGTTAGTGCAACACCTTCCTGCTTCGCATAGATCAATCCGTTTGGCTCCATGTGAATATTAAAGCGGGTTCCTTTCTTGTAGCATGAAAGGATCTCTTTCATGGCTGAACCATAGCTTTTCCAAAGCTCTTTATTCTCTTTATAGGGCTTTAGTTCCTGAATAGCCTGAAAAGCGAAAAGTGGTGCATCCGCTGCATCATAGTCGCTCTCAAATCCTACGTATTTTGGTAATAGCCCATCTTTCAGTCGGTTGAGATTCGTTTTCAGAATATCTTCATAGGTTGTAACTTCCGACTGTGTCAATAACAGACCAGGGAGCGCAATTAAAGTTTCTCTTGGTATTGATTCATACCAGGGGAATCCTGCAATAATATCTTTACCATCTTTTCTTTCCCAGATGAATTGTTGTGCGGCGTTAATCAGGCAGTTGAGGAAACTATCCCGGGGAATCCGCCTGGTTTTTTCGAATGCATACAGTTTTTTTAAATCTGTCGGATCGCTGATTTCTGTTGAAGCAGAAAAAAATACAGACTCTCCTTTTTTAATCGAAAGCTCAAAATAACCGGGAACATAAAGATCCTCCTGGAATTCGTAACCCCTTGATTGCTCTTTGA
The DNA here is from genome assembly GCA_025363795.1 of Mariniphaga sp. Taxonomy (GTDB): domain Bacteria; phylum Bacteroidota; class Bacteroidia; order Bacteroidales; family Prolixibacteraceae; genus JAAFHB01. The sequence continues at coordinate 5,637 of JANYLE010000093.1, forward strand.
TGTATTCAATATTCCGATACCAATCAGGCACGGGTACGAAGTCTACCTCCTTTGAAAACTGCATGTGTAATTCGGGGTAGCCCTCGTAAAGGCTCATTTTAATCCCGTTTTTGATCTTTGTATATTTCCCGTTGGCAAACATATTTGCCTTCGAAAGCTGATGAACATTCCGAAACGCGAGAAAAGGTTTGAATCTCAAGGTCGTCGGGCTGTTCGCTTCTTCCAGTGTATATTTTACGATGACCTGATTCTCATTTTCGACGAGCATACGTGTTTTGGAAAGAATAACACCACCTACACGGTAAGTCACCTTGGGTATCGTTTCGATCTCAAAATTCCGGATATACTTGTGTCCTTTCGGCTCATAAAAATCACCAGGAAATTTATGGATTCCAAGATTAAATTGCGCATCATGTTGAATCACCGTTTCATCCAGGGATGAGAGAAGGACATGTTTGCCCCCGTCAAGTTTGTCAAGTTGCACAATCAGCATACCATGATATTTACGGGTATTACATCCAGCCAGCGTGCTGGCCGAATAGGCTCCAGAGCGGTTGGTACGCAAAAACTCGCGTTGGAGAGAGTATTCCAGGTTAACAAGTTCCTCTTTGTCGAAATTTAGGTAGCTCATACGAACTTGATTTTAATTTTATTCTTTTTTGGGTTAGGAAGTTCACTGTGATCAGTGGTTCTCCTGCCGATAAAAATATGAAAAGCAATCGTCAACTAAAAATTTAATCGTCTCTTTTTTCAAGGAGCTTTGTTGTAATCATTTTCAGGTCAACAAATGGATATTTATTTTGTAATATATGCGTTTTGTCCAGCTGGTTTTCAATGAATGAAATATAGGCTGTCCGATTGGTATTCAACGGTCTGTGATTAAGTGCCGGAATGAGTTTTGCAAGTTCAGCTGAAATTGTTTTTGCTTCATGATCAAGAATTGCAGTCATAAATTTTTCGCGGATAAATTCTGTGGCAACTTCGCTCAGATGGGTCATATCAGAAGCATAAAAGCGATAGTCGCGCAATTCGTCAAGTACGAGTTCATACGAAGGAAAATAGGTGATAGTTTCGTTGCCAAATTCAGAAATTAGCTCTTCGATGGCTATGATTAATAACGATTTACTTATTTGATTCTCATGAGCCCCATCTTTCAAATGCCGAATCGGACTTACTGTGAAAACTATCTGAAGATCCGGATTTAGCTTTTTCAGCTCAACGATTATTGGAATCCAGGTGGCCGTTATTTGTCCAATGGACAGTCGGAAACGATCAAATGTTGTAGATGGGAGTTTATGACAGTTCGAAACAACAGTTCCGATTTCTTTATGTTTAAATACCCATGAGGTGCCAAATGTGATAAACAGGTGGCTACACCCTTTTAATGCGGTTAATGCTTCTGCCGATTGGGTATTGATTTCGGAGAGCATTTTATCCGGATCAGGATTGGAATACCGGCTGTGATGACTAAAGCTGTTGTACAACCCGTTAGAAAAGAAAAGATCCTGTTCAGTGAACTTCTTATCTGACAGGATGTGCGTCAGGCTGTTAGAAATTGAAATCGGATTGTACAAAATCCCGAAAGGGTTAACCATGATGGGAAAACAAAGCTCCTGAAGAAAGGTTCCGATATTTTCGGCAAAACAAGAACCGATCATCATGGTTTGATGACGATAGCCCATCTTAATTTTGAATTCGGGTAAATCAACCTCTGTCCTGAATTTTATCATATTCCTTCTTTTATCCAATCAATTATAAAATCCATTACTTCGTCGCTTCTCTCTGAATTGTGCAATTGGTGGCCAGCATATTCCCATTCACGGTAATTGACCTGCCCAGGTGATCCGACATATAAATTTCGCGTTGCTTCACCATCCATGATACGATCATCTCTCCCTTGCATCAGCAATAAAGGGGTTTCAATTTCGCTGAAATGGGCTGAGATTCGTTTTATTTCCTTTTCGACCTCTGTAAAGAGTCTGGGCGATATTCTGTTATGAACAAAGCTGTCTTTATCTCTTTTTTCGCAAAAACCATCAATCGTGGAGAAATCAGAGGAGTGAAGTCCGGTTCTGTAGGTCAGAAATGGCGCAATCCTGTTGGTAGTTGTAATCAGGGCGGTTAGTAATTTTCCTGGAGGTTTATTCAGTTGAAGCCATGGCGAAGTTGCAATGGCCAAATCGGGCAATGTTTCGGACCTGAGGATATAACTTAATACCATGGTTGCTCCCAGACTATGTCCATACAGCACGACAGGAATTCCCGGAAAAAGTTCTCTTGTTTTTTCGTGTAGCAAGGTTACGTCTTTCAAAAGATCGTCAAATCTTCTGATCACGCCGCGTCTTCCCTGTGATCGGCCGTGACCACGAAAGTCGAAGGTAAGAACAGCAACGTTTCGCGCAGTAAGTAATGAAAACCATTCGTCGTACCTCCGGCAGTGATCACCATAACCATGAATAAAGGCAACAACTGCTTCCGGCCGATCATTTGAGGGCCATTGCAGGGCGTAAATATCAAGCCCCTCGAACGATTTCCATTTATATTCTGTTAAAGACATATAGCAGTATCGGAGAGAAATAAATCGATACAGCAAATGTACTATCAAATTTTTTCATTCAGATAGCTGATATTTCTCATGATTCGGTCAAAACCTGCCCGTTCAAACGCCGTGTGCCTGAATGTTTTACTAAAAGTGTCGCGATTAAGTTCTGGCCAATCTTTCTTTTTCATTTCAAGCAATCCTTCAACGGGTTTAAAATCATTGCTTTGATTTGGTTTCGCTTTTTTATTCCACGGACAGACATCCTGGCAAATATCGCATCCGAAAATCTTATGCTGTAACTTTCCAAGGATTTCTATCGGGACATCCTCTTTATTCTCAATGGTATGAAAGGAGATACATTTTCGGGCGTCAATTACGCGTGGGGCCACAATTGCGCTGGTCGGACAAGCGTCGATACAACGGGAACAACTTCCACAAAAGTCGCCCGTAAATGGGGAATCGTAATTGAATTCAATATCTACAATTAATTCACCTATAAAGACATAGCTTCCAAATTCTTTGGAGATAAGTAGTGAGTTTTTGCCGATCCATCCTAATCCTGCCGCCTTCGCCAAGGGGCGTTCAAGTACTGGTGCGGAATCGACAAATGCCCTTCCCCGACAGGGAGAAATTTCGGATTGGATGAATATTAAAAGATTATTAAGCTTTTCTTTTACAACCAAATGATAGTCTTTTCCGTAGGCATATTTCGAAATTACAGGTGCTGCCTGGTCAGCTTGTTTTTCGGAGGGAAAGTAATTAATCAGGACAGAAATCACCGATTTTGCCCCTTCTTCGATTTTCGCGGGATCGAGTCGTTTCTCGAAGTGATTGCCCATATATCCCATCGAACCATTCATCCCGGCGAGCAGCCATTGTTGCAATCGCTCCCGCTCTTCATCGAGCGTTCTGACCGCTGAAATACCGCATGCCGAAAATCCAAGCTCCAAGGCTCGCTGCTTAACCTGACGGCTTGCTATTTCGCTGAGATTGTTCAACCTGGGGCGTTTTAGTTCAAGGGAAATCGATCGGTAAAGGTTTTAAATCAAATGCACTTACATTCGAAAGTGCATGAGTATATTAACCTGTTTTTTACATAAAGCCAAGTTCGAGACGGGCCTCTTCGGACATCATTGATTTGTCCCAGGCGGGTTCGAAGGTGATCTCAACTTTGCATGATTCTATCCCCTCGACCTTTTTCGACATATATTCTACATCAGCGAGAATCATGTCGGCAGCCGGACAGTTGGGAGCGGTAAGTGTCATCAATACCTTTGCTTCATTGTCTTCTATATCAACGCTGTATACCAATCCCAAATCGTAAATATTTACCGGAATTTCAGGGTCGAACACCTCTTTCAGGTTTTCGATGATTAAATCTATTCTTGCGTCCATTTTGTTATTTTTTTGCTGAAATTTTCTCGTACGCCAGGGCATACAATTTCATTTGTTTAACCATTGCGAGAAGACCATTTGAACGGGTGGGGGAGAGATGCTGCCTTAACCCGATCTCGTCGATGAATTTTGGTTCGGAAGCGAGGATTTCCATTGGTGTACGATCGGAATAGATTCTCAGCAATAATGCAACTAATCCTTTAACAATCAGGGCATCGCTTTCTGCTTCAAATTTAATTTTACCATCAGTGAATTCCTGATGGAGCCAAACTCTCGACTGGCATCCCCGAATCAAATTGCTTTCAATCTTATATTTCGGATCGATTGGTGCAAGTTCATTTCCAATTTCAATAAGATAGGCATATTTATCCATCCAATCCTCAAATCCTGAAAACTCTTCAACAATCTCCTGCTGTATTTCGTCTATTGTCATTTCAACTATTTATTTGCTGTTCATGTTCATTGTTCCGAACATTGCTTTCAACCGGATCAATGCTTTGTATAGCGTCTCGATTTCATCCATGGTGTTGTAAAAAGAGAACGAGACGCGAACCATATTTTCAACGTTATAATGATCCATCACAGGATCTGCGCACAGACGACCTGTCCGAACTGCAATACCCAGTTGGTCAAGCAATGTGCCGAGGTCGAAAGGATGGATGCCATCGATATTAAAACAGATCACACCGGCTTTCTGCTGCGCTTCGCCATAGATTTTCAACCCTTCGATCTGTTTTAATTTTGCAGTTGCAGCAATTAAAAGTTGATGTTCGTAGTCGGCAAGTATTTGATGGTCATAACCCTGCACATATTGTATTGCGGCTGCTAATCCAATGGCTCCTACATAATCCGGCGTTCCGGCTTCAAATTTATAGGGAAGCTGATTATAGGTTGTCTTTGCAAACGTCACCCGATCAATCATTTCGCCACCTCCAAGGAAAGGAGGCATCTGGTCAAGCCATTTTCGTTTTCCATAAAGAACCCCAATTCCCGTAGGACCATACATTTTGTGCCCTGAAAAGGCATAGAAATCACAATCAAGCGCCTGTACATCAATTTTAAAGTGAGGAGCACTTTGTGCGCCATCGACTAAAACCGGTACTTTTCTCAGGTGAGCCTTCGCTATAATCTCAGCAATTGGATTGACGGTTCCCAAGGTATTGGAAACATGGGCAACCGCCAGAATTTTTGTTTTCTCAGTTATAAGGCTGTCCAACAACTCAATTTGCAACTCCCCATTATTTGAAAAGGGGAGTACCTTGAGGATTGCGCCCTTTCGTTCGCACATCATTTGCCAGGGAACAATATTGGCATGATGCTCCATTTCGGTCACGATTACTTCATCACCTGCACCGATAAATGCTTCACCGAATGAGAAGGCCACAAGATTGATCGATTCGGTCGTTCCATGCGTAAAGATGACCTCTCCCACTTCCGCTGCATTAAGATATTTACGGACTGTTTCCCTGCTTGCCTCAAAAGCTTCTGTTGTTTTATTGGCAAGGGTATGCGTGGCCCGGTGGATATTTCCGTTGGTCCTTAGGGAAAACTCATTCATCCGTTCAATTACCTGAACAGGTCGGTGACTGGTTGCTGCGTTGTCGAAATAGATCAAAGGTTTGCCGTTGACCAGTTGGTCAAGGATCGGAAAATCTTTGCGTATCTGTGAAATATCAGGGATCATTTTTAAATATTAAATATATAGTGATATAAATGGCGGATTATCGGATGCAATCCATCGCGCAGGAGTGACATTTTGATACTTCACCCCTCAGCCTTTTATTCACCAATTTGTCGATCATCACGCGTAACTGGTCCACCTTGACCTCGGCGAGGACTTCGTGCGCAAATGCAAACATTAACATCAATCTGGCCTCTTTTTCGTTAATTCCCCTTGTTTGGAGATAGAAAAGAGCCTCTTCGTCGATCCGGCCGACTGTAGCTCCATGCGAACACTTTACATCATCATTGTCAATGACCAGCTGCGGTTTGGTATTCATTTTTGCAGCATTCGTCAGCAACACATTGTTATTCCGCTGATAAGCTTCGGTCTTAATCGCATGTGGCGCAACATGA
>JANYLE010000103.1 GCA_025363795.1 Mariniphaga sp.
GGTGTAATGCGTGTGTCCTTCGTTGACTGCCTGGCAGGTGGCCTCTTTTACGCAGGCCGGAACATCAAAATCGGGTTCTCCAACTTCCATGTGGATGATATTGATCCCCCGTTTTTCCATTTCGTGCGCTTTTTCGAGCACTTCCATCACGATAAACGGGGTAATCTCTTCAAGAATGCGTGTTGACATATTTGTTTCGGGGCTAAAATATACTCTGTAAAAGTAAGGAAGTTTTGCTTAACAGTGAATATTATCGGGATGAATCACTGTTTGGAGGTATCCTTTTCATTAATCGTGTTACTGATATTTAAATTCGCGAAGATGCTTCAGGTGATATTGGTGTATAAGTATGGGTGGCGCTTCAATCCGTGAATAGTCACCGGTTCTCTGAAATATCGGCCACTACTTTAATCTTGATGAACACTTCGCGCCTTTGGATTGATAGGTGAAGCATTTGAACGTGCAAATCCGGCATTTATATCAACAGGTTTAACGTTTGGATGAGCACATCGGGTATTTATATCGATAGGTTTAGTATTTGGATGGAATCTTTTATCATTTATATCGAACGGTGACGCGTTTGGATGAGTACATTTAAGGTTTGGATCGATAGGTTTAGCATTTGAATGGTTCCTTCGGGCATTTATATTGATCCGTTGAACGTTTGGATCGCTTCTTTATATATGAATAATTACCTTTTCAGCGTAATTCGGTAACCACTATGTTTTGGTAAAATAACGCTGTGATTTTAAACTTCTATGTGCTTATTAATTATCTGTAATATCATCAAAAATAATTTAGATATTATTTGTATATTTGTTTGAATCAATTTATCTTTAGCACAAATTTCAATTATTAATTTAAACCCTCATTCATTATGACGAGCTCACAGGAGTGCAAGTTGTCGATGAGCGTCGGCACAGTTAATTATTTGGATAAAAACGCTTCTATTACATCAATCCTACCAGGCTATGAGCCGCTAATCACGAGATTCAGGTTAAATATCTATCAAATCACGATGCTGCGGGATCAGCAGGAAGTTGATACATCTGGTATCCGCGACAATAAAGCGTTGTTGCGTGTCGGTCTGGCTGCACTGGCGTATGATATTTCGCGTAAAACGGAAGCCTATGCCAGTTTTGCCAATAATTTGATACTGGTGAAAGAGGTTCATTTTGCTGAGACTTCTTTGACCAAAGCAACTGATACGAACCTGGCAAGCAGGGCACAAATTATTTATGAAAAGGCAGCTGCAAATCTGACAAATCTGACGCCTTATGGCGTGACTGAAGATGATTTGATTGCCTTAAAAAATGCGGGTGATCTATTTCGTGCTGCTGTGCCAACAACAAGGACTGGTTCGACTGAAAAAAAGCTAATCACAGACAAAATAGCCAGGTTAATCAAGGAAAATGATATTATTCTTGAAAAGATTGATTTATTGATTGAGATTGTCAGGCTTTCACAACCCGATTTTTATAAAGGTTACAAAGATAACCGAATGATTATCAAAACCGGAAAAGGTTCGCTGGCTTTGATTGCCAGTGCCACAGATGCGGCTACGGGTGAAGGATTTAAAGGGGTTAAATTTACTTTTATCTATCAAAACGGAAATGGTACAAGTGTCAGAAGTGCTGAGCCGTTGGTGAAGATTACCTCCAAAAAGGGGAGATTTAATGTTAAGAATATGGCTGAAGGTACTTATCTTGTACTTGTCGAAAAACCGGGTTTGAAGAGTCAGGAATTGCATATCAATAAAGCAGCCGGCGACCGGTTAAAACTGGATGTCAAACTGGAAAAGATCTGATGATCTGAACAAAGCCCTGCAATTGCAGGGTTTTGTTTTTTGGAGAGATTTGTATAATTATTTGGTGATTTATAATTGTTAAAAAAGCGATTAATAATCTGCTCATTGTTCTAAATAATTGATATTCCAGATAAGATTTGGAAACAGTAAAACCTGTTTCTTAGATCTAATGACGGATTGGTGTACAATGAACCTTTATTCATCAAAGATGTTAGAGTGATAAAGATATCATCGATTTATTTACTAATTGTTTAAACTAAAATACCATGAAATCGCAAGAATTGTATTCGTTTTTGAAAAAAATATTTTCAGTGTTTTTTGTTGTAGTAATGATGTTTTCAGTTGAAGCGTTTGCTAAAAAGGCTGCTTTTTTAACATCAACTATTGTTCCGGCAGCACGTGGGTTTGCGAAAATAACCAAAGATCAAAATAAGAATTACATTATAAAAATTCATATTGCGAATTTGGCAGAATCGAAAAGACTGCAGCCATCTAAGCGTACTTACGTCGTTTGGATGGTTACAGACGGGGACAAAACGGAAAACATTGGTCAGTTAAATAGTTCAAGCGCTCTTCTTTCCAAGAAGTTAAAGGCATCTTTGGAAACAAGATCATCATCCCGACCTGTCAAAATATTTATTACTGCTGAAGATGAAGGAAATACTCAAACTCCGGGAACACAAATGATATTATCGACTGATAAATTTTGGCGATAATCTTTTTTAGGCGGGTCTTTCATTCTTATTTTCTATCCTTCAGCATTCACTATTATTTGATTTTCAAATGCTATTTGTAATTCAATTTCTAAACTTCAGACTAATTTAATTATCAAATATTCTTCCCAATTTAATGATGAAGAATGGCACCCATTTTCAATTAATAAAACTATTTTTGGGTTCCTAAAACATCAATTAAAATCATAGTGAAGCACTCTATTGATCTTGAAAACTGGGAACGGAAAGATCATTTCGAATTTTTTTCCAAGTTCAGTGACCCATTCTGGGGACTTACGTTTAATATCGATTGCTCAATTGCTTATAAACGGGTAAAAGCGGCTGATTATTCCTTTTATCTTTATTATTTGTATCAATCCTTACGCGCGGTTAACCTTATACCGGCATTTAAGTTCCGCATCGAAGAGGATAAGCCGGTCCGGTATGACCGGATCGACGCTTCGGCAACAGTTGACAAGCCTGATGGTACTTTCGGATTTTCGAATATTATTTATAAAGCGGATTTTGTTGAATTTCAGCAATTGGCCAGGGCTGAAATCGCACGTGTCAGAGTTGAAAAAGGCTTAAATACAGGTGTGGCGGGTCAAAATGTGATTCATTATTCAGCTGTTCCATGGATCAGCTTTACTTCATTGAGTCATGCCAGTCATTCTGCATTTAAGGACAGCATTCCGAAGATTTCTTTTGGCAAGACTTTCCGTCAGGACGATCAGTTGCTGATGCCGGTTGCGCTTCATGCGCATCATGCCTTGATTGATGGTTTGCAGGCCGGACTGTTTGCCGATCTGTTCCAGAAGTTTTTAAATGAAACAGAAATATAATCCTATCTTTGGGCAATCACAGTCAGTTACGATCAGGTAGTTATGATTTTTTTATAAGTCTAATAATTAATTGAACAGCCAGTTTATGAAAAAATATAGTCCTATAAATTCTGAATCAATGATCATTAAGCAAAATTCTAATGATAATTTAACAGAGATAACTGACCCGGCAGTTGCTAAAATGGCGCTCCTGGAAAGCAGGCAATTGTATGCAGATTTAGTCTCTAATCAAAGTGCCGGAATTTACCGGATTTTGGTGCAAAAACCGGAAAACGGGAAATCTATTCTCGAATCGGTTTCAATTGAGTTTGTGAGTGATCGTTTTTTAGAACTTATGGAGATTGATCCGTCTGATTTTACGATAAATGCAATTTCTGCAGTTTTCAGAAGAATGCATCCAAATGATTTACCTGATTTTATAGCCTCCAATGAACGGGCACAACTAACGCTGGAACCCTATATACAGGAAGTTCGGCTAGTTATTGGCCAAAAGATAAAATGGGTGAGATTCGAATCGAATCCCCGCAAACTTGAGGACGGAAGTACGCGATGGACAGGCGTGATCCTGGATATCACCGCGCAGAAGATGGCAGAAGAGATCATTAAACTTAACGAGGAAAAATACCGGATGTTGCTTGAGTTGGCTACAGATGCCTTTTTCCACGGTGATCCAATGGGTAATTTCATTTTTGTCAATTCTGTTGCGATCGGGCAAACAGGTTATTCGAGAGAGGAATTGTTGAAAATGAATATGAAAGATCTCTTTTCGCCTGAGTCACTTGAAGAAGTCCCTCTTAAGTTCGTTGAACTCAGAAGAGGGGAGACTGCCAGAACTGAAAGGGAACTTAACCGAAAGGACGGAAAGCAAATAACGGTTGATATGGTCTCCCGTATGATGCCTGACGGGACTTTTCAGTCGTTTTTCAGAGATGTAACAGACCGGAGACTGATCGAAAAGGCATTAAAACGAAAATTAAGCGAATTGGAGATCTATTACGAACTGGCTATTACGCGTGAACGTAAAATGATTGCCTTGAAAGGTGAAATCAACCTTTTACTTGGGCGTTTGGGCGAGAAGGCAAAGTATTAGATTTTTTCAATTCGTTGATGTGCGAAATTTAGCATAGTTACTCAGCCAAAAGAATATTCCGTTTACGGGGAATATTCGAAGTGTATAATGTTAAACGGCAACTTTAATCAGGTGAGAATTACCTGCGTTTTTAAATAATTGGTATAGAAGTTATCGCTTGCCGATAAATAATTCAAAAAAGAAGAAAAATGTTAATTAAAAACCCGGTTATATTTTGAAGGTCTGATATTATTGATGACATTTACACGGTAAATGATTATATAAACCTTGCCTCATAGCTAATTTGGAACTGAATGGAAAAAAATCTTCGAATTATATTTGTTGAAGATTCTGAAATTACCGCTGAAATGATTCTCAGTTGGCTTGCGCTCGCAGGCTATATTGTTGATTGTAAGCGTGTGGCGACCTTGGTTGAGATGACGGTCGCATTGTTTGAGAACTCCTGGGATCTGATCCTTTTTGACAATAATTTACCCCAATTTGAAGCGGCAGATGCATTATTATGCTACCGCGAATTGGAACTTGATATTCCGTTTTTCATCCTGTCAAATGCTTTAACTGATGAGTCGGCGGTCGCTTTGATGAAGGCAGGAGCGCATGATTATTTTATGAAAGATCAGCTTGCACGGCTTTCTCCGGCAATTGACCGGGAATTAAATGGGGCAAAGGTCAGAAGAGATATGCGGGTTTCGGAACTGGCGCTTGAGAAGGCAGAAAAAAGATACCTTAGTTTTTTCGAACATGATATAAGAGGAAATTACTTTTCAACACCTGATGGGCAGTTAATTGACTGCAATCCGGCTTTTGCAGGGATTTTGGGCTATGAATCGGCTGAAGAGTTATCCACGATGAGCATGGGAGCGCTTTTCGTTGACAAAACTCCCTGTGAAACAATCGTTGATGGTCTGAGGAAGTATAAAAATCTGGAGGGGATCGAACATGAAATGATCCGGAAGGATGGAAGTAAAATTGTTTGCGTTGAAAACATTTCCGGGATTTTCGGTGAAGATGGTCAATTAAACCATTTTCTTGGATATCTGACTGATATCACAGAGCAAAAGTATTCTGAAACAGCTCTGAGAGAGAGTGAAGCCCGTTATCAGACCCTTTTTTCAGAGATGATGGAAGGTTTTGCACTTCATGAGATCATTTGCAATAAAAAGGGGAAGCCTGTCGATTACCGCTTTTTAAGCGTAAATCCGGCGTTTGAACGAATGACGGGGTTATCAGCGTCCATGGTGATCAATAAGACAGTAAAGGAGGTGCTGCCTGATACCGAGATTACGTGGATTGAGCGGTATGGAGAGGTTGCACTTACCTCCATTCCGGTGAGTTTCGAAGATTATTCAAGAGTACTTAACAGGTATTACCATGTTGTTGCATTTTGTCCGCAAAATGGACAGTTTGCGACGATTCTCACCGATGTAACGGATAGAAAAATAGCGGAGAAACTGTTGGTTCAAAACAGGGCGCGATTAATAAGGGGAGAGAGCGTTTCAAAATCAGGCAATTGGGAACTTCACCTCGATTCCGGGATAATTATCGCGTCAGAAGGAGCCCGAAAACTCTACGGTATCGATGGTGAACAATGGCGTTTTGATGCAATTAAGGAGTTTCCACTGCCTGAATACCGGGATTCGTTGGATAAAGCGCTTAAAGAGCTGATCCGAAACGGTGTTTCTTACGATGTTGAATTTAAGCTTAGGCAGCAGAATGGAGGTCAGATAATTGATATCCATTCTATTGCTGAGTATGATGCCAAAGACCGGATTTTATTTGGTGTAATTCAGGATATTACAGACCGGAAGAAAACAGAGGCAGAACTGATTAACCGGGAACAAAAATACCGGGAACTTGCCAATTCACTTCCTGTTAGTGTGTTTGAAACCAATCTGGAAGGCGGTGTTATTTTTGCAAATGCAACCGCATTTGAATGGTATGGATATTCCGAACCTGAGCTAAATTCGAAGTTTAATTTTTTGCATTTTTTCCAGGAATGTGATCGTCCCAAAGCGCAGACCCATTTCTTTGAGGTGCTTACTAAAGATGCACATATTTCATGCGAATATAAAGCAAAAAGAAAAGATGGTTCCCTATTTCCTGTTTTAATCTCTTCCTTTGCTGTGAAAAAGGATGGCGTGCCGGTTGGGATCCGCGTTACTTTGGTTGATATTTCAGATCGTAAGAAAGCCGAGCGCAAACTTGAAAAAAGTGAACGATCCTTATCCAATCTGATCAGTAATTTGCCGGGATTTGTCTACCGGTGCAAAAACGATCAGGATTGGACAATGGAATATATCAGTGAAGGATTCACGATGGTAACGGGCTATTCCATTGATGACGTCATCGGAATCAAAAAACTATCGTTTAACGATATTATCCATCCCGATTACCGAAATTATCTTTGGCGGCAATGGCAAAATGTATTGGCGCTTAAATCTTCTTTGGAGGAAGAATATCCCATTCTCACTCAAAGCGGAGAGGTGAAATGGGTATGGGAACGTGGAAAAGGTTTTTTTGATGAGAATGGCAACTTGCTTTACCTGGAGGGTTTCATTACTGATATTACCGAAAGAAAACGGGCAGAAATGATACAGCAAGTATTATATAATATATCAACGGCGGTTCTAACGACGCAGAACCTTGAGGAATTAGTCGAAATAATCAGAAATCAAATAGGTAATTTGCTGGATACGAGTAATTTTTATGTGGCTTTTTATGATGAAACGACCGGAATGTTATCTACGCCGCATGCGGTTGACGAAAAAGATGAACTTTTAGTCTGGCCGGCAGCAAAATCGCTTACGGGCTATTTAATGAAACAAAAAAAAGCATTGCTTATCCCGGAGCAGGAGTATTATCAATTGATTGAAAGTGGTGAAGTCGAGGCCGTCGGTACTCCCGCTAAGTTATGGCTGGGTGTTCCGTTGCAGCAAGAGGGGAAAATTATTGGTGCTTTTGTGGTGCAAAGCTATTCGAACCCTAATGCTTATAATTCAAAGGATGTAGATATGCTGGAGTTTATTTCGCACCAGATTAGTCTGTTTGTGTTGCGAAAGAGAGCTGAAGGTGAATTAAGATTAGCGCTCACCAAAGCAGAGGAGAGTGATCGGTTGAAGTCCGCCTTTCTGGCTACGATGAATCATGAATTAAGAACGCCGCTCAATCATATTCTGGGGTTCAGTGAATTGATTCAGTCGGGTGTGATGCAGGAAGATAATCAAAGCTTTGCAGCGAGTATTTATAGCAGCGGCAAAAATTTGCTCGCAATTATTGAAGATGTATTTGATCTTGCACTTGCAGATCAGGGTAATGTCAGGTTAAGGTTGCAAACATTCCTGATCATGGATCATTTTATGGAAAACAAATCATCCTTCGATCAGATTCTCCAAAGTTCAGGTAAAGCTGACCATATAAAGCTGATTTTTAAACCTGATACCAAGCTGTTATCCATGTACCTGACCGTTGACCGGAGTAAAGTGAATCAGGTTCTGATTAATCTTTTTAAGAATGCCGTTAAATTTACCAATAACGGAACTATAGAATTTGGGTTTAAAAGCAGCAACCCGGGTATACTAACTTTTTATATTAAAGACACTGGCATAGGAATTGCAAAGGAAAAGCAATCGATCATTTTTGACTTCTTCCGGCAGGGTGACGATACGGCAACGCGTGTTTATGGCGGTATCGGAATCGGATTAGCTATTTCGTTGAAAATAGCCAAGATATTGAAGGGCGAGCTATCGGTTGTTTCAGAACCGGAGAAGGGAAGCACGTTTTATCTAGCTGTGCCAGTTGAGTTAGCTGATGTTCGGGATGCGTAGAATCCTGTGAAATATGAATTGAGATTGATTGGAAATCAAAATATTGCGTTTTATAGTTAAAATCTGTTTATTCGAATATTCCACTTTATTGCCTATCTTTTATGTGCCGGATAGGCAATTTTTTATTATTATGCAATGGCTAAAAATATAGAAAGCATCGTTTCTTTAATGAATGAGAAGTATGATCAGGATATTTCAAGGTACGACCAATTATTTCTGAAGCAGACAATAGCAGCGAGGTTATCCACTCTCTTACTTCAAACCGTTGAGGCATATTTTTTATATTTGAATCAGTATCCGGCTGAGGCGGAGGCGCTTGTTGGTTCATTGAGCAATTCACACAGCGAGTTTTTTCGGAATCCGATATCGTATAATATTTTAGAGCGATTCTTGATTCCTGGTTTTTTCCTAAACTCAAATAGTGAAAGGTCTCGGGAGATCAGATGCTGGTCTGCCGGGTGTGCTGCCGGACAGGAGGCATATTCTATGGCTATCATGCTTGATGAATTTAAAAATTTGCATAATACTGGTGCCACGTTTCGTATTTTTGCAACCGACAATTTACCGGCACAACTTGAAATGGCCACCAAAGGAGTTTACAGTTTGCATACCGTGCAAAATATTAAGCTAAGGCATCTTAAAGCGTATTTTACTGAAGTTGGCGATAGTTACCACCTTTGCCCGCAGATCAAAAGTTTGGTTGACTTTTCACTTTATGACTTACTCGAAAAGGAAACCAATGCACCGTCTGTGAGTATTTATGGCGACTTCGATATA
>JANYLE010000109.1 GCA_025363795.1 Mariniphaga sp.
ACTTATGAGCAATTTCCTGAGTGCCTCGATAGGCCGGAAAGTATTTATGAGCCTCACAGGACTTTTCCTTATCTCATTCTTATTTATTCACCTGACGCTGAATCTCTTTCTTATTTTTGACGATTCAGGCAACTTGTTTAATCTGGCGGCCCATTTTATGGCCACTAATCCCATCATCAGGATTATGGAACCAATTTTAGCTTTAGGTTTCATTATTCACATCATCTGGTCGGGATGGATTACCCTCGAGAACATGAACGCACGTCCAATTGGATATGCCTCTGGTGACCAACTTCTTAAATGGTATGCGCCTTCGAAGAATATGTTTATTCTTGGAGGTATGATTGCTATTTTTCTTGTACTACACATTCTCCAGTTTTGGGTTAAAATGAAAGTTACCGGCGATCCGCTTCTAAAGTTGCCGTTGAATATGCCAACTGAGGCAGGGGTTGAGATGGAAAATGCTTATGCATTGGTTTCCAATCTTTTTAAAACCAGTGTCCTCTATGATATTATTTATATTCTTGGTGGTATTTTCGTTGGCTTGCACATCTCTCATGGTTTCTGGAGTTCATTTCAAACGATTGGACTGAACAATATTACCTGGATGAAAAGGCTTAAATTCCTTGCTACCTTCATCGGTTTTGTATTTGCAATCGGATTCGCATCTATTCCGCTCTATTTTCTTATTAAATTCTAATTGAAATAAAAAGATCCAACGATATGAGCATCTTAAATTCAAAGATACCTGAAGGGCCAATTGCCCAAAAATGGTCCAATCATAAGGCAAAAATTAAAGTTGTCAGTCCTAATAATAAACGTAAGCTCGAAATCATTGTCATCGGAACCGGGTTGGCCGGCGCATCCGCTGCCGCTTCACTTTCTGAGTTAGGTTACAATGTGAAGGTTTTTTGTTACCAGGATAGTCCACGTCGTGCGCACTCTATTGCTGCACAGGGTGGAATCAATGCTGCCAAAAATTACCAGAACGATAACGATTCTGTTTACAGATTATTCTATGATACCGTTAAAGGTGGTGACTACCGCTCACGCGAGGCGAACGTTCATCGTTTAGCTGAAGTCTCACCAAATATTATCGATCAGTGCGTTGCACAGGGAGTTCCGTTTGCACGCGAATACGGTGGTTTATTATCTAACCGTTCATTCGGTGGGGTATTGGTAAGCCGTACTTTCTATGCGCGTGGTCAGACCGGTCAGCAGTTGTTGTTGGGTGCCTATTCTGCACTTAACCGTCAGATTGCTGAAGGCGGTGTGAAGATGTACACACGTCACGAAATGATTGACCTGGTTACCATTGATGGAAAAGCCCGCGGAATCATTGCCCGCGATATGGTAACTGGTGAAGTCAAACGATTCGGAGCACATGCAGTTGTCATTGCATCAGGTGGATATGGTAACGTATTCTTCCTTTCAACCAACGCGATGGGTTGTAACTGTTCAGCTTCATGGGTATGTTACAAAAAAGGGGCATTCTTTGCCAATCCTTGTTTTGTTCAGATCCACCCTACCTGTATTCCGGTTCACGGTTCGCAACAGTCGAAATTAACATTGATGTCAGAATCATTGAGAAACGACGGACGTGTCTGGACTCCAAAAACAAAAGAAGATGCCGAGAAATTGCGTAAAGGAATTATCGGGCCGAATGATATCAAAGATGAAGATCGTGATTTCTATCTCGAAAGACGCTACCCATCTTACGGAAATCTTGTTCCACGCGACGTAGCTTCACGTGCGGCCAAGGAAAGATGTGATGCAGGGTTCGGTGTAAACTCAGAAGGAAAAGCAGTCTTCCTCGATTTTAAATACTCCATCGAGCGTTTAGGTCGTCATACGATCGAAAAAAGGTATGGTAACCTTTTCCAGATGTATGAGAAAATTACTGACCATGATCCTTACACAGAGCCAATGCAGATCTATCCTGCTATCCATTATACAATGGGTGGAACCTGGGTTGATTATAACCTCATGACAACCATCCCTGGTCTTTATGCACTTGGTGAAGCGAATTTCTCCGATCACGGAGCAAACCGGCTTGGAGCTTCGGCCCTTATGCAGGGGTTGGCTGACGGTTATTTCGTATTGCCTTATACAATAGGTGATTATTTGGCAGATGAGATCATGGTACCTAAAATAGATACTAATCGTCCAGAATTTGTCGAAGCAGAAAAAGCTGCAGTTGGCAGGTTGGAAAATCTTTTCAACATTAAAGGTAAAACTCCTGTTGACCATTTCCATAAGAAATTGGGTCAGATCATGTGGGACAATGTAGGTATGGCACGTAATGCTGAAGGATTGACGAAGGCAATTAAAGAAATTCAGGAATTGCGCGTTGAGTTCTATAAAGATCTGCTTGTACCGGGCGAATTGAAGAATGTAAATCCCGAACTTGAAAAAGCCGGAAGAGTTGCAGATTTCATCGAACTTGGAGAATTATTAGCGCGTGATGCACTCAACCGTAATGAATCGTGTGGCGGCCACTTCCGTGAAGAATCAGCTACTGATGAGGGTGAAGCAAAACGTGATGATGTCAACTTTGCCTATGTTGCGGCATGGGAATTCAAAGGTGTAGATAAAGAGCCTGTTCTTCACAAAGAGGACCTGGTTTTCGAAACGATTCATTTAACCCAGAGAAGTTATAAATAAATTAATGAGATTTTATAAATCAAGTAAAACGAATTTTTTATTTAATAGCTCATATCTAATATCTTAAAAAAATGGCTGATATAATTCTCAAAAAAATATACGTTAAGGTCTGGAGGCAAAACAGTCCAAAGGCTAAGGGCAAGTTTGAAACATACACTGTTGAAAATGTTTCACAGGGAACCTCTTTCCTTGAAATGATTGACATCCTGAATGACCAGCTCATTATGGGTGGAAAAGATCCAATCGCTTTTGACCATGATTGTCGCGAAGGAATCTGCGGAATGTGCTCTCTTTATGTCAACGGACATGCACATGGACCGGATACAATGGTGACTACTTGTCAGTTGCATATGCGCAGGTTCACCGACGGACAAACAATCACAGTTGAACCGTGGCGGGTTGGCGCCTTCCCGGTTATCAAGGATGTGATGGTTGACCGTACTGCATTCGAAAAGATTCAGCAGGCGGGTGGATTTGTTTCTGTCAATACGGGTGGTGTTCCTGATGGGAATACAATTCCTATCTTTCAGGATGATGCCGAAGAGGCTATGGATGCTGCAGCATGTATTGGATGTGGCGCGTGCGCCGCGACCTGTAAAAACTCCTCCGCAATGTTGTTTGTAGCTGCTAAAGTATCGCAGTTTGCCAAATTGCCTCAGGGACAGGTTGAAGCAAAAAGACGTGCCAAAGCAATGGTTGCAAAGATGGATGAACTTGGATTTGGAGGTTGTACCAACACCGGAGCCTGCGAATTGGCTTGTCCAAAGAGTATTTCTATCGCTCATATTGCCAGGTTAAACAGGGAATATCTTGTAGCGAAATTGGCTGATTAGTTTATTATCAGATTTCTACATAAATGAAAGCGTGGTCGGAAGGCCACGCTTTTTTGTTATTAACATATATCGGTTGATAACTCTTTTTGGATTTTGCTTTGCGAATGACTTTAAAAGACAAGTTTATGCATAAATTCGCAGCAGAAGACCTAATGTTGTAAAACTTGAGAGCATGCCATATAGAAGACTACCCAATACGGATCAGGCACGATTAAGAACACTTCAAACTGCCATTATGATGGGGCAAAAGAAGGAAACTGAAGAGCTTGCTTTCTCGTCGAAGTCATTAAACAGACTTAGAACTTTTTATACTGGCTTCGAAACGACTATCATTCATCATAAATTAGCCAGAAAGCAGCAAGAAAAAAGTAGCAGTACTTATCTTGATACGGTTAGGAAAGCAAGATTATACCTATCACATTTTATACAGGTTTTAAATTTCTCTATTCAACGAGGGGATATGAAACCGAATGTCAGAGAGTTTTACGGATTCAGCGAGAAGAAATCACCTTCTCTGATTTTGGATTCGGAAGTTTTGGAATGGGGAAAGAAAATCATTGAAGGCGAACATCAACGCATTAATCATGGCGGAAACCCGCTTTATAATCCTTCAATAGCTGTAGTAAAAGTAAAATTCGACCAGTTCATCGATGCTTATCATTTTCAGAAAACATTGCAGAATAATACGGCCCGGTGGACCGGTAAAGTTGCTGAATTAAGGAAAGAAGCTGATGAGATTATCCTTGATATCTGGAACGAAGTGGAAGAAAGCTTTTCCAATTTACCAGATGATGTTAAGCGCGAGAAATCAACTGAATACGGATTGGTTTATGTATATAGGCCCATGGAACGGATAAAAGCAAAGGAATCAACTTTTAGCAGGAGTGATGTTTACCAGGATTAATTCCTGAATTTTCTAAATCGTTAGGATTTTTAAAGAAACCAATCTGCAAGTCAGGTTGGTTTCTTTTTTGATCATTACCCGAGACGGGCATGGTATCTTATATCCGGTTGAATAAAAACTATCTTTTCTGTGATTGCAGTCTGGCTAAATCTTAATCAATGTATTTTTCGAATCGCTGCAGGTTCACTTCAGTATCTGCAGGGTTACAATAAAGCAATTCTCCCTAAGATTCTGGTCAACAGAAAAGTGTTTTTACTTTTTCGAATACGGTTTTCGGATCCGGGTTTAACGGAAATACGAGTAATGGTTTTAAATAATGGATCTTGTTTTCCTGTTTGAATTTTTCAATTCCCCCGCCTGTAATATTCAGCATGATCGTCGCATTTTTATCAATCTTCCCTGCTTTAACTGCCTGAATCAATGAGGCAACAGCTACACTCGCGGCGGGCTCTACGTCGTTCCCTTCAGCTTTGGTGAACAATGCAGCGGCATCCCGGGCTTCAACGTTTGTTACTGCGAAAATCTCTCCTCCCGCATCTTTCATTGCATCATATAATCCGCCGATAATGCCGTAAGGTGGTTTTCTGTTCGATAAAACCTTCGCATCAATTTCTTCAACTTGTTTGCGGGCCACTTCATCGTTTAATGGGAGCATCTGTCTCGAATCTGCTTCCCAGGCCTCTTTGATCGGAAGGAACGGGGCGTTTTGCGACAACATCAGTTTCATCTTGGTATTTCCATATCGTCCGTCTTCGAGAAACCGGAGGTTGGCTTCCCATGCAGCGATAGCGCCTGTTCCACTTCCAACTGCCTGAAAATAGAGATCAGGGATTTTTCCTATGGTTGTAACTGCTGATAAAACAGTAGTTCCCATGCCATCGCGGCGGGCAACATTTTTGGCTCCACCTTCAGGATAAAACCCTTCGATGTGACACGCAAGGTTTGATAAATGAATTGCATCGAAATAATCTCCACCCGATTCTGCGGCAATCAGTTTTACGCACGGATCAATTTCCTGGGCAAACCATAGGGCATTAAGATTATCTTCAGGCACACAAATTAATACAGGTATCTTGTTATCTGAACACACTTTTGCGAAAGCGCGGGCTGTATTTCCGGCCGAAGCCACGACCATGACACCAGAGGTATTTCCGTTCTTTCGGGCGCAAACCGAATAGGCTTCACACTCTTTAAAAGTTCCTGTCTGCATCATTGCTCCCTTTTCGGGCCAGTAACCGTTAAAAGTGATGTACAGGTTATTTAATCCTAATTCCTTAGCTAATCCGGCACTCTTATACGTGACCGGAGCTCCAGATCCTTTCAACATTTTATGTATTGGAAGCCATGAGGCAAATTTGTATAATCCTGACAGTGATTCATCTACAATCAGTTGTTTGTCGTCATAAATTGCGCGGATCAGGCTAGGTTTGTCGTTATTGGGACAATTCAATTCCCAGTTTTGATCAGCAAAATTTTCTCCGCAGCAGAGTGATTGAAGGTGGTATTTC